>ONUD01000198.1 GCA_900320925.1 uncultured Eubacteriales bacterium | reverse complement strand
GAAAAGGATGTCTATGACCGTACCGTGACCTTTACCATCTCGCAGACAACTTTCGATGAATTAAGTACGGTGCTGTCAGATTATTTCAAAGAAATCACAGACAGTGCCGGTTCAGCAGAATGGCTGTTGGAGAACAATGCTTACCTTTATACCGTCAAGTTTGATGATGTCACCCTCAAAGAACTGGAGGGCTATACCAATCACTTGCTGAAATCTGTCTACGGCAATGCCGACTACACGGATAAATCTGTCGGCAGTACCGCCCTTGCCGAACAGAACACCTTTACAGAAACACTGGATTTCAGCAACTACGTTTCCAACAGCAATACCAATGTTCCTGTGGAATACACCTATACCGTCAACGGCACGGCAGAACTGAGTGAATGTATGCTGTATCAGGACGGCGAGTGGATTCCCGCTACCAACCTGATGGACACCAACCAATATGGGAAATTATCTGCCATCAAAAGCACAGATTCCCTGCTGCGTGTCCGTATCAATGACGGCAAGCAGTACAATTGCTCCGAAATCAATGTCACCTGCACACCACTGCATGACCGCCGCCTTGAAAAATCCGTCACATTCCGCTATGACATTGCCACCGGCGGCAATGAAGCCTGCCACTATACCGTATCTTACTTTGAGGGGCTGGACATTCCCGTACAGCAGTCTGTCGAGGGTGGTCAAAATCTCTGCACCATCACCTTTTCAGGCACTGCCGATGAAGTGAATCTTGCCTTTGCAAAGGTGTTCGGTTCCTCCAATCAACTAAAGTATAAAGACTATGTTCCTTTCATGACGCTGAGGACGATGAAAGAGTACAGTGATCACCTTGACCTTTCCGCCCTGACGGTGGGCAAAAATATTGATACCGCCATCACCTACAGTGTGGTTGCCGCAGACAATCATGCCATCAAATCCCTGAATGATCGTTCCCCCGATGACAGCGGCACGGCTTCCATACGGCTGGAATCTGCCGAAGCAGACATTGCCTTTCGTGCTTCCGCCCCGAATGTATCGGACATTGCCGCCTTTGCCGTTGGTTCTGGCATCCTCATTCTGGCATCCCTGACCGCTATTTTCATACTCCGCCGCAGGACAACTGCCATCTTCATGGAATCGGGCAGTTCCTCTCCTGAACTGCCGAATCAACATCAAACATCCCTTGCCAAAAGAAAGAAGGAAAAACCATGAAAAAACTATGCATTTTTGACCTTGACGGCACACTGATCAACTCTTTGTACGACCTTGCCGACAGTATGAACCATGCACTGGCCAAAAACGGTTTTGCTCTCCATTCTCCCGAAGAATACCGTCTTATGGTAGGCAGCGGCATTGTCGTTCTTGCCGATCGTGCCATTGGTACGGTGAACCATGAAAGAAAACAGGCAGTGCTTGATGATTTCCGTGCCTATTACAGCGTACACTGCATGGACAAGACCCGTCCGTATGAGGGCATAGACGCCATGCTCGGGGAACTGGCACAACGTCACATACAGTATGCTGTCATGTCCAACAAGCCGGATGAATTTTCCAAATTGCTGATTAAGAAGCTGTTTCCCGACCGCCGTTTTGCCGCCGTATGGGGCAAGCGTGACGGTTATGAACGCAAGCCTGCTCCCGGTGCCGTGTGGGCATTGATGGACGAAATCGGGGTACAGCGTGACGAGTGCCTGTACATCGGGGACAGTGATGTTGACGTGCAGACCGCCCGCAATGCAGGCTTACGGTTCTGCGGTGTCAGCTGGGGATTTCGCCCCAAAGAGGAACTTTCGGCGGCAGGGGCTATGTACATTGCCGACACACCAAACGACGTTATCCAATGCATAATGCATAATTCATAATGCACAATGATTTGACGGAGGATGTATGAAACAAACACCAAAAACCAATTATCAACGGGAATTAGACAAGCTGCTGCAACAACTGAAAAGCCGTCCCCGTTTGCTGCTTCATGCCTGCTGTGCCCCGTGCAGCAGTTATGTATTGGAGTATCTGACGGCATACTTTGATATCACGGTCTTTTTCTACAACCCCAATATCTCCCCCGAACACGAGTATCAGCACCGTGTCAGGGAACTCCAAAGACTGATTGCAGAGATGTGTCCGGCGGTACAGTTTTTGAAAGGACGGTATGAACCGGAACGGTTCTATGCCATGGCAAAAGGACTGGAGCAGGAACCTGAACGTGGAAAAAGGTGTCTGCAATGCTATCGTATGCGGCTGGAGGAAAGTGCCAAAGCCGCCAAAGACGGCGGATTTGACTACTTCACCACGACCCTCTCCATCAGTCCCCAAAAAGACAGCTTTGTCCTCAACAGCATTGGCAGAGAGGTCAGTGAACAATATAATGTCCCTTACCTCTACTCTGACTTCAAGAAAAAGGGCGGCTATCAACGTTCTATTGAACTCTCCGCACAGTTCCATCTCTACCGTCAGAACTTCTGCGGCTGTATTTATTCCAGGCAAAAACGGTAACGGGTCATGCACCACGTTACCGCTTTTTGCGTTCAGAATAATTTGGTGGGGTCAATATACGCCCCGTCCTTTGTCACTTCCAAATGCAGATGGCTCTCGTCCAGCATTTCAGAGGGTACGATTCCAATATAGCCGATGGTGTCCCCCGAAGCAACGGCACTGCCTTCTTTGACAACAGACGTTTCCGTCAGACCGCAATAATAGGCTGTATAGCCCCCTGTATGCTCAATGCAGATGACATTGCCGAGCATGGGGTCACTGCTGACGGATTGCACCGTACCGTTGTGCATGGCATGGACAGGTGTCCCCTCCGAAGCGGCAATATCGACACCATGATGTGTCCGCCAATCGGAAGTGGTCTTGGACTGCAAGGGATTCTGGGGACTGAATACCTTGATAATTGTCCCCTTTTCAATAGGGGGGCTGGGATGATCCTCCGCTACGGTTTCCTGAACAGGCTCTGATGACGGTTCCTCACTGCTTTCTTCTGTCTGTGATTCCTCCACCTGTGAGGGTTCCGGTGAAGGCTCCATCGAGGATTCCCCTGCGGAGCTTTCCTCATATTTCTGACCGCTTACATCATGGTGTACTTCCACATTGCTTGCAGGAGAGGAGGATTCCTCTTCCTGACGGCTGTTGTAGTCTGCCACGCTCCCGTAAGTAGTCCATGCGGCGGCGGCAATCGTTACAATGCAGATGGCCAGTGCAATATAAAATCCTGCATTGTTTTTCACTGACTTTTTTTCCTGATACTGCTCTCTGTCAAGCATCTCTGACACCTCCGATACTATTGTTGCCGTTTTCCGCTCCGTTATGCATACAGAGAGAAGCGACTTTGCCCAATGCAACACGGAAATCAATTTGGGAGTTGATAAAATCGAAAGGACATTGTATAATAACAGAAGCAGTATCAAAAGGAAAGGAAGAATGCTATGAAGCTGATTACAAAAATTGTGGAGGGAGCAAGAGATGTTCTGCCGTCTCAAAGCTACAAATGGCAGTTTGTGGAGGACATCATGCACAAACAGGCACGTTCCTATGGATTCAGGGAAATCAGAACCCCTGTATTCGAGCATACGGAACTGTTTGAACGGGGTGTCGGCGATACCACAGACGTAGTACAGAAAGAAATGTACACGTTTCTGACAAAGGGCGGCAAATCCATTACCCTGAAGCCCGAAGGAACAGCAGGAGCCGCAAGAGCCGTACTGGAAAACGGTGTCTATAATGACGGCTATCCCATTAAAGCCTACTATATCACGCCCTGCTACCGCTATGAACGTGCCCAAAAGGGCAGACAGCGTGAATTTCACCAGTTCGGCATGGAAGTATACGGTGCTGGCTCGTATTTTGCCGATGCAGAGGTGATTTGTGCGGCGAAATCCGTGTTTGACAGACTGGGCATCAAGCATATCCGTCTGGAACTCAATTCCATCGGCTGCCAGAACTGCCGCCCGAAGTATCATCAGGCACTGAAAGCCTATTTTGACGGACACAAAGAGGAATTGTGTGAAACCTGTCTTTCCCGACTGGACAAGAACCCCATGAGAATCTTGGACTGCAAAAGTCCTGTCTGCTCGGAAATTGCCAAGAATGCTCCTGTGGTACTGGATTATCTGTGCGAGGAATGCAGCAGCCACTTTGACGGGGTCAAAAAGTGCCTTGATGCCGTGGACGTTTCCTATACGGTGAATCCACGCATTGTCAGGGGACTGGATTACTATACAAGAACCGTGTTTGAATTTATCTCCGAGGGCATCGGTACACAGGGTACTGTGTGCGGCGGCGGCAGATATGACGGTCTGATCGAAGAACTCGGCGGTCAGCCTACACCGTCACTGGGCTTCGGCATGGGCATGGAACGTCTGTTGATGATTCTGGAGAATGAGGGCATTGCACTGCCGGAACCGCCCGTGTGTGATTTGTATGTCATTGGTCTGGGCGAGCAGGCAAAAATGAAAGCCTTTGGCATTGTGGAGGGTGTCAGAAATTCCTCCCTGATAGCAGAGGGGGATATTGTCGGCAGAAACCTCAAGCCACAGATGAAATATGCCGATAAGATTCGTGCCAGATTCACCGTGGTCATTGGTGACAGTGAACTGGAAACCAACAGGGCAAAAATACGGAATATGCAGACAAAGGAAGAAAAAGAGGTTGCTTTGGACGAAAATTTCTTTACGGAATTTTTTGCAATGTACATGGAAAGTACCAATGCATCTCTTTTGAAGATGATGGAGGGCGTATAACATGGCAGAGTTTATGACAGGTCTGAAACGGAGCTGCTATTGTGGGGAGCTTCGTGCAGGCGATATTGGCAAAGAAGTGGTGGTATGCGGCTGGGTACAGCGTCAGCGTGATTTGGGACAGTTGATTTTCATTGACCTGCGTGACAGAACGGGGATTATACAGCTTGCCTTTGATGACACCACCGACAGAGCGGTATTTGACAAGGCTTTCACGGTACGTTCCGAATATGTACTGGCGGCAAGGGGCATGGTACGTGAGAGAAGTGCCAAAACCAATAAAATTCCCACCGGTGACATTGAAATTGAAGTCAGGGAACTGAGAGTGCTGTCTGAATCGGAAACAACACCGTTTGAAATCGTGGATAACTGCCCCACGGCAGAACTGACACGACTGAAATATCGGTATCTTGACCTTCGCAGACCGGAATTGCAGCAGAATCTCATCTTCCGCCATAAGGTGGCAAAGGTGACAAGAGATTATTTTGATGAAAACGGCTTTCTGGAGCTGGAAACCCCCATGCTTATCAAGTCCACACCGGAGGGAGCAAGAGATTTCCTTGTGCCGTCAAGAATACATAAGGGCAGCTTTTATGCATTGCCGCAGTCGCCTCAGATCTATAAGCAGCTTTGCATGGTTGCAGGCTTTGATAAGTATATGCAGATCGCAAGGTGTTTCAGAGACGAAGACCTGCGCGCAGACAGACAGCCCGAATTCACACAGATAGATATTGAGATGTCTTTTATCGACATGGAGGATATTCTCGAGCTTGGCGAAGGCTTTATCAAATATGTATTCAAGAAAACGCTTGATATAGATATTCCGACTCCGTTCCCGAGATATACATATAACGAGGTCATGGAGAAATACGGTTCCGATAAGCCCGACACACGCTTCGGTATGGAGCTGTTTGATCTTACCGATGTTGTTAAGGACAGCGACTTTGTTGTATTCAAGTCGGCTATCGAGGGCGGCGGAAATGTAAGAGGAATTACCGCAAAGGGTGCATTAAAAACGTATTCGAGAAAAGAGATCGACAAGCTTACCGAATTTGCAAAGGGTAGCG
>ONUD01000108.1 GCA_900320925.1 uncultured Eubacteriales bacterium | reverse complement strand
TGAAAGGATTTTTTTATGGAAACGAAAATCAATCAGCTTGCCTTGCAGCTTTGGAATAACCGCTTCTGGAAAGAACTCCGTGAAGAACACTTCCTTTCTATCAAAAACAGTGACGGAACAGAAGTGTATTGTCGTATCTTTGCTGACGATGAGGAAAAAATTTACGGAATTGGCATCTATGAATCTCTGGACACCTATGCCCTGTCACAGCCCATTCTTGCTACCGAAATGGGAATGATTTTCCCGGGTTCCTGTGTACAGGAGGGATGGATCGGTCTGTGGGACGGGGAAGACGAGGAAGAAGATGCCCCTGACATCGAAAACGGAGATGAATTTACATTTGAACGTTACCAAAACGGACTGAATTCTCTGGTGGAAAAAAAGGAAACGCTGCAAATGCTGGCAGACATCATGGCAACACTGGTCAAAGCTTCGGAACTGCTTGACAGCCAACTGTACCCCAAAGGCTTCTGTATCAACCGTACCGCCAACGGCAGTGTCCTGCTCTCTCCCGTCAAACAGGATTTGGTACAGTTTCAAGCCGACTTCAAGGCAAAAGTCCTGCCAACCGACAATCTGACGGCACTGCAACAGCAGTCCTGCACGGGACAAACCATTTTTATGGGACATTTTATTTCCTTTCTCCCCGAATGGAAAGACGACCCCTATTATCCCAGCCTGTTCTATGCCCTTGACACAGAGAATCACCAGCTTTTGAAAACAGAAATCATTCAATGCCCTGAAAGTCTTTTTTCTCAGTGTACCGCCTTTCTGTACCGATTTGCTGAGGAATACGGCAAACCTTCCACCATTATCTGCTTCAATCCCAAATTTTCCGTCCTGCTTACCGATATTTGCCACAAAAGCGGTATCCGTTTGCAGTTTACCGATGATGCAAAGCTGTTCCTTACGGAAGACTTGCTGATGACACTGGCAACAACGGCTTCTCCCTCTTTGGGAGGATCAATGTCGCCTCCCTCCTCCGAAACGGTCTATGCCGATAAGCCTTTGACCTATAAAATCTCCGTTTCTCTCCAAAAGGGCTGTTACCGGCATATGGAAGTGTCTGCCAACGATACGCTTGCCGACCTGCACTGGTATATCCAACAAATTTTCGGTTTTGACAATGACCATGCCTATGCTTTCTTCATGGACAACAAGCGTTGGAGTGACAATGCCTATTACTGTGAGGGAATCGACAATAGCTATCCGCTGGCGGAGGAACATACCCTGTATGAGGTGCTGGAGGAAAAGAAACCGTTTTTGTATCTGTTTGACTTTGGTGATGAGTGGTGCTTCCAGTGCAAGCTGCTGTCGGTCAAGGAAAAGGAATGCAAAGAACCCAAAGTAGTCAAATCTGTCGGGGAGGCACCCCCGCAGTATCCCGATTATGATGAGGAGGACTTCTGATGAAAAAAGAATATGATGTATTGATTGTCGGTTCAGGTGCGGCAGGCTTATATGCGGCACTGAACTTTCCGCCGGAGGTCAGCGTCCTGCTGATTTCCAAGCGGGAACTGACACTCTCCAACTCTTCCCTTGCACAGGGAGGTGTCGCGGCCGTCCTTGATAAAAGCAATGATAATTTCAAACTGCATATCGCTGATACGCTCATTGCCGGCAAATATAAAAACAATCTGCAAGCCATTGAAGTGCTGGTTTCCGAGGGGCCGAACGATGTCATGAAGCTCAAGGAAATGGGCGTTGCCTTTGATTTGGATGAGCGTGGACGCCTCCAAATGACACTGGAAGCAGGACACTCCCGCCACAGAATTGTCCACCACAAGGATTCTACCGGCAAGGCTATCGTGGAAACACTGCTTGAACAGGTGCAGACCCATAAAAATATCGAAATTTTTGACCATACACTGCTTTACAGACTGGACAAACAGGAGAACGGTTTTCTTGCCGGTCTGATTTTGAGCAACGGCACTTCACAGGTCATTGCTGCCCGTTACTGTATCATGGCTTCGGGCGGTATCGGACGGGTTTATCAATATACCACCAACTCTGCCATTGCCACAGGTGACGGCATTACCCTTGCCCATATGCTCGGGGCTGCCATTAAAAATCTCAGCCTTATCCAGTTCCACCCCACCGCCTTTGCCGCTGAAAATGACCGTGAACGCTTCCTCATCAGTGAAGCGGTGCGGGGAGAAGGGGCAGTACTGCTCAACTGTGACGGAGAACGGTTTGCAGAAAAATATGACCCCCGTGGGGAACTTGCTCCAAGGGATGTTGTCTCCAATGCGATCATGCTGGAGTCCCGTGCCAAAGGCAATGAAAAATTCTATCTTGACATTACCCACAAAGACCCTGAATTTGTCAGGAATCGCTTCCCGATGATTTATGAAAAGTGTCTGGAAGAAAATATCGACATTACCAAGCAATGGATTCCCGTGTTCCCGTGCCAGCATTATCTCATGGGCGGGATTGACGTGGATCTGTATGCCCGTACCACTGTTGACCGGCTCTATGCCGCCGGAGAGTGTTCCCATACGGGTGTGCATGGTGCCAACCGTCTGGCAAGCAACTCTCTGCTGGAAGCTTTGGTATTCTCCCGCCGTGCTGCCAACGACATTACCGCCCGTCTGGAACGGGAAGAACAGCTTCCTTTCAGTCACTTTGCCGAACATGATGACCTCAGCGGTCAACCACTGCCCCATGGCTTCCGCACCGAAATCCGCAAGATCATGCAAAACTGCCATTTTGTCATTCCCAAGCCCGAAGCCGTGCCGGAGGGTCTGCAAAAGGCAAGAGAAATTCTGGATACCCTGCTCAACGGAGGATATGCCATCAATCAGGACTTTGTGGAAGCCAGAAGCCTTGCCACCGTTGCCTGCATCGTTTTACAGGAGGTTTTGGATAAACAATGATACTCAATCAAATATACGTTGACAATCTTATCAAAACGGCACTGCTCGAGGACATCAACTATTGTGACGTGACTACCGATTATCTGATTCCTGCCGAACAGACAGGAAACGGCAAGTTCGTTGCCAAAGCAGACGGCATTGTCTGCGGTACGGAGATTGCCGTCAGGGTGTTTCGGATACTGGACGACAGTGTGACGTTCACCATTCTGAAGCATGACGGCGAGGAAGTGAAAAAAGGAGATGTGATTCTCACTCTTGCAGGCAAAACCACTGCTCTGCTCAAGGGAGAACGTACTGCCCTGAATCTCATTCAGCACATGAGCGGGATTGCTACCGCTTCCCATCGCTATGCCCAAATCGTGGAGGGAACCCGTGCCTGCATCGCCGATACCAGAAAAACACTGCCCGGCCTGCGTCCCCTGCAAAAGTATGCCGTCATGACAGGCGGTGCCAAGAATCACCGCTACAATCTTTCTGATGCCGCCATGCTGAAAGATAATCACATTGATGCGGCGGGCGGTATCACCAAGGCAATCACTGCCCTGCGTCAAAAAGTCGGCCATATGACCAAAATCGAGGTCGAAACACGTACTCTTGAGGAATTGCAGGAAGCCCTTGCCGCCAAAGCCGATATTATCATGCTGGACAATATGAGTCCTGCACTGATGAAACAGGCAGTTGCCATAACCAACGGCAGAGCCATTCTGGAAGCTTCGGGAGGGATTACCGATGAAACACTGAGAGCCGTTGCGGAGAGCGGTGTGGACATCATCTCCGTGGGTGCTTTGACACATTCCGTCACAGCCTTTGATATTTCTATGTACATCCAGTAAAGAAAATCTCCCGTTCGGGTAATGATGCTGCAAATAATAGACCTCCTCGGAAACCAGACGGAAAGCCATCGCTTCTATTTTAACTGACAGTCATGTGGCGGTTGAGTAAAAAAGATTGTTTCCGAGGAAGTCTAATCTTGCATATATTATTGATGGTGATAAACTTAGAAGCTGGTGTCATTCCTT
>ONUD01000196.1 GCA_900320925.1 uncultured Eubacteriales bacterium | reverse complement strand
GCAAAAAACCGAACAGCCCGCCAAACCTCCGGTGACGGTTCAACCGCCCGTGCAGACACCGCCGCCCTCCGTTGTGCAACCGCAAAGACAGCCACGTCCCCAAAGACAATGGTCCTCCAATCCTAATGACTTCAATCCTCAGCCGCCTGTGCAACAGCCCGTGCAGCCCCAAAGACCTCCTCAGCCACCTGTGCAACAACCCGTGCAGCCCCAAAGACCTCCTCAGCCACAAAGACAGCCGCGTCCTCAAAGGCAGTGGTCGTCCGATCCTAATGAGTTTGCCGGCAGAAGAGAACTCCAACCGATTGAACAGCGGAAAACAGAGGTGACGGCAACGGGCGAACGACTGGATAATCTGCCGCCGCAGCAGGTGCCTTCCGATCCGAACTTTGACCAGACCTCTTATGTAAGAAACCTCAAAAGGCAAATGTATGAGGATCGAATCAGTGCCAAAAACAGCACTGCCGAAGATGACCTCCTCCAAAAGGCAGAGAGCGTGGAAGTAAAGCCGATGAAGTTTGACGGCAAGGAAATCAGGGGTACCAGAGTGAATGTGGTAACAGCTCCGAAAAATGAAAGCAACAAGGCCATTGTGCCGATTTTGATCATTATCATTCTCGTGCTGGCATTGGGTGTCATTGCATACTTCATGCTGTTCGGCAACAATCCCCTCGGCAGCGGCGAAAGCTCAGATTCCTCTTCTGTCAGCTCCGAAAGCAGTGAAGTCAGTACCTCGTGGGAAAACATAGAAGAGAATTTTCTCTTCCTTTAATCAAAAGGGCAGTACAAAATCCGTACTGCCCTTTTTTCAGCATAATACGGGCTGCAATTGCTTCCCCTCCCATGCCAGTGCCAGTGTCTTGGGAATCAGGGTGAAATCCGCTACCAGTGAATTGGGCTTTTGAAGGGGATCGTCCTGACGGAATGGTACAAAATAATAGTGACGGCTGTTCATCAGCCTGCCAATATTCTGTGCCGAGGCTCCCAATGCATCATTCGTGGCAATGGCCAGCACCACAGGCTTCCCCTGACGCAGATGGGACTTGACCGCCATTGTCACAGGCGTATCCGTCACCGCATGGGCAAGCTTCGCAGCCGTGTTTCCCGTGCAGGGAGCCACAAGAAGAATGTCCGTCATCTTTTTCGGCCCGAGCGGCTCCGCTGCTTCAATGGTACCGATGATCTTCCTTCCGCAAAGCAACTCGACTTTCTCACGTATCTCTTTGGCACTGCCAAAACGGGTATCCGTTGTACAGGCATTGAACGACATGATCGGTATGATCTCATAACCGTGTCTTAACAGTTCCTCCATCTGTTCGAGGGCTTTTGAAAACGTGCAGAACGAACCGCACATGGCAAAACCGACTCTTACGGCAGTCATAAATGTTCCTCCCTGATAATATTGTAAACGGCATTTTTGATGATGATCCCCGATGTTTTGGGTGCGACCTTCCCCGGCAGGGAAAGGGCATGAACCGTCTTGATCGACAGCCGTTGGGCTGCTTTGAAACCAACGCCCCCGGGCAGGGAGGCTAAATCAATCACCAGTGCATCCGCCGCAATTCTGGCAAGGGTATGGGCATCCAGTACCATGCAGGGAACGGTGTTGAAAATCATGTCGTACCTGCCTTGCAGGTTTCCCGTCTCTATCGCACGGAACCCCTTGGCACGAATATAGGCAAGATCTTTCAGACTCCTTGCACTGACCGTGACATCCGCCCCCAGCCCGTGCAGCATATCGGCAAGAATTTTGCCGATACGTCCGTAGCCCGTCACCAGACAGCGGGAACCGTTGACCGTGCCATCATATTCCAGCATGGCGGTCTCCACCGCTCCCTCACTCGTTGCGACTGCATTCGCAACGGCAAACTCCTCCCTTTCACTGTAATCAAACAACTGTAATCCACTATATGCAATACGGCTCTTCATCCCGCAGAATACGGGTCTTTTCCCGATTCCTCCGAACAGTTCCTCCAGCGGTATCGTTTTTTCCGCAAGGGGGGCATGAAGCGTCACGCCGTCCTTGGAAACGGGCAGCGGCAAAATGAATGCATCCGCCGTGTCCATGATATCGGAAAGCTCCCCGCTGTGCAGTCCCATGGTTTCACTGCATTTCTCGAATCCGTATATGCTGATCCGATAGCCGTCCCCCGCCGCCGATTTCCCGCAGTACAGTTGACGTTTATCTCCTCCAATGATGCCAAAGCTGTTGATTTTCGTCATGGCTCCATCCTCCGATCCATCATCATCTGCTGATACAGTATATTCCAAAAAATCAGATTGGTTCGTTCCTTGAATCCTTTTAAGGAAATATTCAAAATTCTTTTAAAAGTCCGTCAAACTCCGTATACATTCCCCCTGTATACTATAATCATCCAATCAAAAGGAGTGTCATACTATGCAAAATCATTATTACCGCAAAGTTTCTGCAATGGTTCTTACTCTCATGATTACCGCTTCTGCCGCCGCAGCCGTTCATGCGGCTCCTGCCCACCTCTCCGATGACACCCCCTCAGGCATCGTTGCTTCTTCCGATGACAACCAGACCCAAGAGGAAGAGGAAGAATAACTCACGTTCATAAGTACAACCTCATCTCATAAACAAACGGCAGTCCTTGACGGGCTGCCGTTTCATTGGTTCATGAAAAATTCTCGTGTCGGCTATTGACTTATCGACTAAAAAATTGTATTATAGTATTGATATATTGGTGAAAATAGGGAACGAAGCGAAGCGGCTTCGTTTCTTTATTTCCTAACAACCGGAGGTTATGATTATGCTGTTAAATGGATCAGAAATTATTGCCGAGTGCCTTTTGGAGCAGGGGGTCGATACCGTGTTCGGCTATCCCGGCGGAGCGGTGCTGAATATTTACGATGCCCTGTACAAGTACAGTGACAGAATTACGCACATCCTCTCTTCCCATGAACAAGGAGCTTCCCATGCGGCAGACGGCTATGCCCGCACAACGGGAAAGTGCGGTGTGGTCATTGCCACATCGGGACCCGGTGCTACCAATCTTGTAACCGGTATTGCCACCGCTTATATGGATTCGATTCCGCTGGTCGCCATTACCGGCAATGTGACCAATGACCTGCTGGCTCGTGACAGCTTTCAGGAGGTCGATATCTGCGGGATTACCCTGCCTGTGACCAAGCACAATTTTATCGTCAAAGATGTCAAGGATTTGGCCAATGTCATCCGCAAGGCATTCCGCATTGCCATGTCGGGCAGAAAAGGGCCTGTGCTGATTGATATTCCCAAGGATGTGACAGGAGCCAAGTGTGAATATACCCCCGTGAAGCCGGAGCCGGTTGCCAATGAACTGCTGGCGGAACAGGCGGATTTTGCCATGGCAGCCGATATGATTGCACAAGCCAAAAGACCTATCATCTATATGGGAGGCGGCGTTGTCAGTGCCGATGCAGAGCAGGAACTGCTGGCATTTGCCGAAAAGATAGACTGCCCTGTAGCAACCTCCGTGATGGGACTGGGAGGCTTCCCCAGCTCCCACAGGCTGTTCATGGGGACAATCGGTATGCACGGCGGCTATGAAACCGGCAAGGCAACCGATAACTGTGACTTGATTATTACGGTCGGGGCAAGATTCTCTGACCGTGTGGCAGGCGACAGAGAAAAATTCGGCAAGGATGCCGCTATTATCCAGTTGGATATTGACAAGGCGGAAATCAATAAAAATGTCCGCATTGACTGCTGTATTCTGGGAGATCTGAAAGATACCCTGAAAAAACTGACCGATACGGTGGCACCCGTCAAGCATGAAGCGTGGACGGCACAGGTCGAAGAATGGGGTAACCATTCCTCCGTCACGCAAACACCCGATTCCGAACAATATGCACACCCTTATCATATTATCGAAGAAGTCAGAAAGCTGACAAAAGACGAGGATATCATTGTGACGGATGTCGGTCAGCACCAGATGTGGGTTTCTCAGAAATACCGTTTTGAAAAACCCCGTACATGGTGTACCTCCGGAGGATTGGGAACAATGGGATACGGACTCGGTGCGGCAGTAGGCTCTGTGGTGGCACATCCTGAAAAAAGAGTGGTGCTGTTCACGGGTGACGGCAGTTTCCATATGAATCTGAACGAGCTGGCAACCGTGTGTTCCTATCACCTGCCCATCGTGGTCGTAGTGCTGAACAACACCGTTCTGGGCATGGTACGGCAGTGGCAGAAGCTGTTCTATGGCAGGCGGTTCTCCCAGACAGACCCCCACAGAAAAACAGATTTTGCGGCAGTGGCAGAAGCATTCGGTATCAAGGGCATGGTCATTCACAATGACGGAGAAGCCGCCGAGGTATTGGCAAAAGCTTTTGCATTGCAGGAGCCTGTTGTCATCGACTGCAAAATATCGCCGGATGAAAATGTACTGCCGATGATACCGCCCGGAAAAACGGTGGATGAAATGATTACGGAAATGGAGTGACCAACAATGGAAAGCAAACATATTATCAGTCTTTTGGTGCATAACCACCCGGGTGTCCTGCTGAGGGTGACAAGCCTTATTACAAGGCGTGGCTTCAATATCGACAGCCTGACCGTCAGCCCCGCAGGAATCGAGGGCTTTTCCCGTATGACCATCCGCATCAATGATGACAGTCAGGTGGAGCAGTTCATCAATCAAATGCTGAAAATCGTGGATGTCAAGAAAGCCGAGGTACTGCCGGAAACCGCATCGGTAGCGTCGGAGTTGGTACTGATCAAGGTGCGTGCCGACAGCGTGAGCAAGAATGATATTATCAATGTCACTTCTGCCTATCATGCTTCCCTGGTCAATATCGGAGAGAAGTCCCTGACCTTCCGTGCATCAGGTACACCGAGCCAGTTGGATATGCTGATACGGGAGCTGTCCGAGTACGGCATTCTGGAAATGGCAAGAACCGGCATTGCTGCACTGGAAACCGGTGACAAGTGCCTTGCAGATAAGTGATGAAACAGCGTTATATCATTGTTACTGTCCTGATGACCGTCCTGCTTTGCAGCTGTGGACACGCTTCCGAACCTGTCAGTTCTCCTGAATCCTCTCTGCCGCAATCCTCCGCAGAGGAAAGCAGTAAAGTATCTGTGGTTCAGGAATCTTCCGAAAAAGAAAGCAACGAGGTATCCGTGGTACAGGAATCTTCTGAGGAAGAAAGCAGTGAGGTATCCGTGGCGGAGGAATCTTCCGAAGAGGAAGAAAGCAGTGAAATATCCGTGGTACAGGAATCCTCCAAAGAGGAAGAAAGCAGTGAGGAACCTGCCGATTTGACGGGCTTCTATAATCTCACCACCACCTCCAATGAAAACGGCACAAGGGACATTGCGGAATATAATCAGGCAGGCATTTACTGCACCATGACCCTCCAAGCGGACGGTTCGGGTGAAGCAGCATTTTTCGGCGAGCAGATGACCCTGCAATGGGACGAAAGTGCCATCACGTTTTCACGCAGCGATGACCAATGGAATTATACACTTGCAGGAGAGCAGCTAACCTTGCAGTGCGGTCAGGAAACAATGGTGTTTGAACGGACAGATCCCCAGAAAATTCCATCAGTCAGTCGGTTTGAAGCAGGCGTGTATCAGTTGATAAAGGTCACGGAAAACGGGGAAGAAATCCCCGGAACAGATGACTTTTTTGTCGGTGAAGCCTATCTGGAACTGAGAGAGGACGGTACAGGCATCCTGAAAGGCAGTGAAGAGGAAAAAGAACTGACGATTACAGAGGAGGCTTTGGACGGCGACACGCTGACCATACAAGTAGAAAATGTCACAATGGTGTTTGAAAAACAGCACCCTGCCGGATAAACAGCAGTGCCGTACAGGAGAGATTCCTGTACGGCACTGTTATTTTATTCTTCGGAATTTAAAACCGGCTCTTGGACGAACTCGATTTCTACATCACTGTAACGGTGCATACCCGTACCGGCAGGAACGAGTTTACCGATAATGACATTTTCTTTCAGACCCATCAGCGGATCGACTTTGCCCTTAATGGCGGCATCGGTCAGGACACGTGTTGTTTCCTGGAAAGAAGCCGCAGAAAGGAACGAATCCGTGGCAAGAGAAGCTTTGGTGATACCCAGAAGCATGGGAATGTACGTAGCATAGGACAGTCCCTCTTCCCCGTTGGCAATGCGTCTTTCGATTTCCGCATTGGCGGCATAAAATTCACCCTTATCCACGGTAGAACCCGGGAGCAGATTGGTACTTCCTGCTTCATCAATTTTAATTTTCCGCATCATCTGGCGGACAATGACTTCAATATGCTTGTCGTTGATATCAACGCCCTGCATACGGTAGGCACTCTGTACTTCTTCAATAAGGTAATCCTGCACGGCAGCCGTGCCTTTAATGGTCAGCACGTCATGAGGATTGACAGAACCTTCTGTAATCAAATCACCTGCTTCAATGATCTGTCCCTCTTCCACTCTGGTACGGGAGCCGAACGGAATGAGATACTCTTTCTTTTCGCCCGATTCGGGATCGGTGACAACGGCGTGACGGTTCTTTTTGATTTCCTCAAACGTCACCTTGCCGCCAATTTCACTGATAATGGCAAGATGTTTGGGTTTTCTTGCCTCAAAGAGTTCCTCGACACGGGGCAGACCCTGTGTAATATCCTCGCCGCCTGCCACACCGCCTGTATGGAAGGTACGCATGGTGAGCTGTGTACCGGGTTCGCCGATAGACTGAGCGGCAATAATGCCGACTGCTTCACCGATGGTCACGGGCATCCCGTTGGCAAGGTTCGAGCCGTAGCACTTCTTGCAGACACCGTGGGTCGCACGGCAGTCCAGAATGGAACGAATCTTGATTTGTGTCACGCCGCTTCCGACAATGATGTCCGCATCATGGTCGTCCATGAGCTTGGAAGCGGATACCAGTATCTTACCGTCCGCATCCTTGAAGTCCTCACAGAGATACCTGCCCAGCAGACGTTCATGCATGGTTTCAATAACAGAGTTGCCCTGCTTGATGTCATAGACCACAATGCCTTCCTTGGTGCCGCAGTCCTCCTCACGAATAATGACCTCCTGAGAAACATCAACCAGACGTCTGGTCAGATAACCCGAGTCGGCAGTACGCAGAGCCGTATCGGCCAGTCCCTTTCTGGCACCACGGGACGAAATGAAATATTCGAGAATGTTCAGACCTTCACGGTAGTTAGCACGAATCGGAATTTCAATGGTCTTACCGGAGGTATTGGCAATCAGACCACGCATACCGGCTAACTGTCTGATCTGGCTCATGGAACCACGGGCACCGGAGTCTGCCATCATGAAGATGGGATTATAGCGGCCGAGGTTGGCCTGAAGGGCGTCTGTGACATCATTGGTAGCAGATTCCCAGATTTTCAGGACTTTTTCATAGCGTTCCTGATCGGACATGAAACCACGGCGGTACATTTTGGTGACTTTGTCAATTTCATGCTCGGCAGCCGCAATGATTTCTTTCTTTTTGGGAGGAATCTCCGCATCGCATACAGCGACCGTGATAGCACCCTTGGTAGAGTACTTGTAGCCCTGTGCCTTGACTTCATCAAGGACAACGGAGGTAAGCTGTGTGCCGTGCTTTTTAATGCATTTATCGAAGATCTTGCCAAGCTGTTTCTTGCCGACAAGGAAGTCGATTTCATATTTCATAAAGTTTTCGGGCTTGCTTCTGTCAACATAGCCGAGATCCTGCGGAATCGGTCTGTTGAAGATAATGCGTCCGACGGTCGTATCAATGAGAACGGACTTTTTCTCGCCGTTCCATTCGCCCTCACGGCGAACCTTGATTTTGGCATGAAGTCCGACAACCTTGGTTTCGTATGCCATGATGGCTTCATTGGTATCACGGAAGATTTTACCCTCACCGAGTTCCCCGTCCTTGTCAAGGGTGAGGTAGTAGGAACCCAGCACCATATCCTGTGTCGGCACGGTAACAGGCTTGCCGTCAGAGGGCTTGAGCAGATTGTTGGCGGCTAACATCAGGAAGCGTGCTTCTGCCTGTGCTTCTGCGGAGAGGGGGACGTGGACAGCCATCTGGTCACCGTCAAAGTCGGCATTGAATGCCGTACAGGCGAGGGGGTGGAGTTTCAGAGCCTTGCCTTCCACGAGGACAGGCTCAAATGCCTGAATACCGAGGCGGTGGAGGGTCGGGGCACGGTTGAGCATCACAGGATGTCCCTTGATAACACGTTCCAGTGCGTCCCAGACCTCGGGCTTGGCACGTTCCACGGCTTTTCTGGCGGCCTTGATATTCTGTACGGAACCGCTTTCCACGAGAATCTTCATGACAAAGGGCTTGAACAGTTCCAGTGCCATTTCCTTGGGCAGACCGCACTGGTACATTTTCAGTTCGGGTCCGACCACGATAACGGAACGTCCGGAATAGTCCACACGCTTGCCCAGCAGGTTCTGACGGAAACGTCCCTGCTTGCCTTTCAGCATATCGGAAAGGGATTTCAAGGCACGGTTGTTGGGTCCTGTAACAGGTCTGCCGCGTCTGCCGTTGTCGATGAGAGCATCCACGGCTTCCTGAAGCATCCGCTTTTCGTTGCGGATAATAATATCGGGAGCATTCAGTTCCAAAAGCCTGTTCAGACGGTTATTTCTGTTAATCACACGGCGATAGAGGTCATTCAGGTCAGAGGTGGCAAACCTGCCGCCGTCCAACTGCACCATCGGACGAATATCGGGCGGAATGACGGGAATGACATCCAGTATCATCCATTCGGGACGGTTGCCCGAAAGGCGGAACGACTCCACCACTTCCAGACGTTTGAGGATACGCACCCGTTTTTGACCCGATGCCCCCTCCAGTTCCTCTTTCAGTTCTGCGGAGAGCTGGTCAAGGTCAATGGCTTTGAGAAGCTTCTGGATGGCTTCCGCTCCCATCATGGCTTCAAAGTCATCTTCATACTTATCTTTCATGTCACGGTACTCTTTTTCCGTCAGGCACTGCTGAGGGGACAGTTCACGGGAAGCGTCACTGTCGGGAGTAATCTCCGTGACGATGTACATCGCAAAGTACAGGACTTTTTCAAGGGTTCTCGGAGAAATATCCAGAATCAGCCCCATCCGGGAAGGAATGCCCTTGAAGTACCAGATATGTGACACAGGAGCCGCCAGTTCAATATGTCCCATACGTTCTCTTCTGACCTTGGAGCGGGTAATCTCCACGCCGCAGCGTTCACAGATCCTGCCCTTAAAATGCACTTTTTTATACTTGCCGCAGTGGCACTCCCAGTCCTTCTGGGGGCCGAAGATTGCCTCACAGAACAAGCCGTCACGTTCCGGCTTCAAGGTACGGTAATTGATGGTTTCGGGCTTTTTGACCTCACCATAAGACCATGCCCTGATCAGATCGGGAGAAGCCAGTCCTATTTTGATCGATTCAAACTCATTAAATTCCATCAGTCGGTTTCCTCCTCTCAGTCATCCATACTGTCTATGTCAAAGTCGTCAAGACCAAACAAGTCGTCATCATCACCGCTGCCGTAAAATTCTGCATCATGGTCGGTCAGGAACGGCTCTTCCTCGCCGTTTTCATCGGTGATCTGGTAGCTGTCGGCAACGTCATCGGTCACAATGCTCTTTTCATCGAACACAGCTCCGTCCGAAGCATCCTCCTCAAAGTCCTGACGCAGGTCAATTTCATTGTTGTCCTTATCCAGAACCTTGATGTCAAGAGCCAGGGACTGCAATTCCTTGATAAGCACCTTGAAGGATTCCGGGATACCGGGCTTGGGGATATTTTGACCCTTGACGATGGCTTCATAGGTCTTGACACGTCCCACCACATCGTCTGATTTGACGGTGAGGATTTCCTGAAGGGTATAAGCAGCACCGTAAGCCTCCAGTGCCCACACTTCCATTTC
>ONUD01000190.1 GCA_900320925.1 uncultured Eubacteriales bacterium | reverse complement strand
TTCGGTCCCTATCTGTCGTGGGCGTAGGATATTTGAGGAGCTCTGTCCTTAGTACGAGAGGACCGGGATGGACGTACCTCTGGTGCATCAGTTGTCATGCCAATGGCACGGCTGAGCAGCTACGTACGGATCGGATAAACGCTGAAAGCATCTAAGCGTGAAGCCGGCTCCAAGATAAGATATCCCACAGCTTAAGCTGTTAAGACCCCTTATAGACTATGAGGTTGATAGGCTGCATGTGTAAGTGCCGTGAGGCATTCAGCTTGGCAGTACTAATCGGTCGAGGGCTTGTCCAAGTGTTCCTTGGTTCATTTCCTTTTGCTTCACTCTTTATTCAGTTTTCAGGGTGCGAACCCTTTTACATAAATCCTGTCATGCAGACGGGATTTTTTGTTATGTATGGAAAACTCCTGTCATTAGACAGGAGTTTTTGATTTGACAAGCAGGATAGTATTTTTTACGAGAATGTCGTTGATAAAAACGTGAATCTCGTGATTTAATTGACAATATTACTCAGAAAAATGTATAATTAGAAAAGAAATACAGAGGAATGTATTTCTGTTGTATTTTTTTGGAGGTGAAGAATATGGATACAGGTAAAGGTTTGTCGATAGCAGGACTGGTTTGCGGTATCGTTGCGGTGATTCTTTCATGGGTTCCGACAGTGAATACAGTTGCCTTGATTGCTGGTATCGTAGGTTTGATCTGTGCAATTCAGGGAAGAAAGAAAGCTGCGGCTGCCAATGCTCCCTCAGGTGTGGGAACAGCAGGTTTGGTTCTTTCTATCATCGGTACTGTTTTTGCAGGCATTGGTTTCTTGACCTGCACAGTATGTGTCCTTTGTGTGGCAAGCAACTCTCAGGAGTTTGTGAATGAACTGAGCAGAGCTATGATGAGTTGAGTTCCGCAAAACTGAAATGTAGCAAGACCGTCGAATCATTCGACGGTTTTTGTTTTAGGGGGAAATTTATGTATCCGTTGATTGAGATATTCGGCAGGACAATAGGAACCTATGCTCTGTGTGCCGTGGCAGGTATTTTTGTGAGTCTGCTGTTTTTCTGGAAGCATACCAGAACCATCAAGTTTTCAATTGATGATATTCTTTTGCTGAGTATTCCCACGGTGCTGGGATTGGTAGCAATGGGACACCTGCTGTACGGCATGACGCACTTGGGCGAGATTGTACAAATTCTCTCTTATGCCAATCAGATTTCTTTAGCAGGCGTGCTGACACTGTTAGGGAACTGTTTTGGCGGCTCGGTGTTCTATGGAGGCATGATAGGGGCATACCTGACATTTGCGTTCTGTACAAGAAAATATGAGAAGCCCAAAAAAGACCTCCTGTGTGATACGCTTGCCATGAGTATTCCGTTGTTTCATGTATTCGGCAGAATCGGGTGTTTTTTGGGAGGGTGCTGTTACGGGATTGAATCGGCGTTCGGTTTTACCGTGCATGACAATCCGTTAGTTCCCACTATCAACGATGTTAACCGCTTTCCCGTGGCACTGGCGGAAGCCTTGGGAAATTTGCTGATTTTCCTTGTCCTGTATTATCTGTCACAGAAAATCAAAGGAAAGGTTATTTATGTATATCTTCTCCTGTATCCTGTTCTGAGATTCAGTCTGGAATTTTTGCGGGGAGATGAGATACGGGGCATTTACTTTGGCTTGTCCACATCGCAATGGATTAGTATTGCCTTGTTTGTCTTTTCTGCCATTTCGCTTCTGTTTTTCAAAAGGAAAAGAACCGTATCAGCCTGATACGGTTCTTTTGGCAAGATCTTTGATGACCTCTCCGGCAATGATGAGTCCCACGACAGACGGGACAAAGGCAATGCTGGCAGGGGTCATTTTTTGGGTAAGGGGGTCATACTGCCTGATAGTCGGGGAACGGGGTTCTTCTTTGGAATAGACGACTTTCAGGTGTTTGACACCTCTTGCTTTGAGTTCCTTTCGCATGACCCGTGCAAGCGGGCATACAGAGGTCTGATAGATGTCAGCTACTTCAAAGCGTGTGGGGTCAAGCTTGTTGCCTGCCCCCATCGAGGAGATGATGGGGGTATTGGCTTCCTGAGCCTGCAAAACAAGCTGGATTTTACCGCTGACGGTGTCGATAGCGTCCACGACATAATCATATACCGAAAAATCAAACTGTGGAGCCGTTTCAGGGGTATAAAAGAGGTTATGCACGTTGACGGTGACAGCGGGGTTGATGTCCTTTGCACGCTCGGCGGCAACTTCTGCCTTGAAGCGTCCGACGGTGGAGGAAAGGGCAATGATTTGGCGGTTGATATTGGACACGCTCACGGTATCACGGTCAATGAGGTCAAGGGTACCGATACCGCTTCTTGCCAGTGCTTCCACGACATACCCTCCGACACCGCCGACACCAAAAACTGCCACTCTTGCGTTTTGCAGTTTTTGGAAGCTGTCCTCCCCAATCAGCATTTCCGTTCTGATAAATCTGTTTTCCATCATTTTACGTACTCAAACCAGAGGTTGTAATATTCAGCGGCAACAAAAATGTTGATGTTGAGAGAAACATACAATTTTCCGTTATCATTGATATGCATAGGGGTATTGATAGAACGGTTGTTGGGGTTTTTGAGAACATTATCATAACCTTTTTTTACGGTTTCTTTATTCACACCACATCTTTTAACAATTTCCTCTGTACTGCCGTTTTGCTTGTAGAAAGATTGAGAAATGAAGCTGTCGATATTGGAAAGATAGTCTTTGGGGTTCACTCCTGCAACTCTCATCAATTCACTGTTGCTGATTCTTTTTTTGGTTTCTACATTGATGTTATAAACATGATAGTCTTTTAGATTATTGATATTATTTTGCGTCACAACCACACTGAGAATTTTGTTGTAGTAATATACATCATAGGAGATAGACATTGCATTGTTTCCGCCAAGGCTGTTAATTTCCTTGTTGAGGGATGTACCGAGAGAGCCAAGGTTTTTGAAATTGGGAACGGTACAAACTGTAGATTGTCCCCAGCTGGAACATTGAATATCCCTGTAGGTGAGGTATTGGTTCATGGCATAGTATTTGCCGTAGACTTCAATTTTACAGCTTGCTTCCTTGCCGTTGTAGGTGCGGACGGTGACATAGGCAATGCCTGAACGAACGGCAGTAAAATTGCCTGTCCAGTCGGTTTTGGTCATCTTGACAATATTGCTGTTGCTGGTGCGGAAGGTACGCTTGGCACAGCCCGTTCCATCGGGAATGATAGCACTCAGGCTTGCCGTGTCACCTACGTTCATGGCAATGACACCACGGTTCAGCTTGACACTTTGCGGAGCAGGCTTGACAGTGACCTTGCAGGTAGATTCCTTGCCGTTGTAGGTACGCACGGTGATATAGGAAACCCCTGCTTTGAGTGCCTTGAACTCTCCCACCCAGTCGGTGCGGGTCATTTTCAAAATGGAGCTGTTGCTGGAGCGGTAGGTGCGTACAGAACAGGCAGAGCCGTCATTGACAGCAGAACCGAGCGTGTAGGTTTCCCCGACACCGAGGGTCAGAATCCCTTTGGTGAGGGTAATTTTGGAGGGAGCATTTTTGACAGTTATTTTACAGCTTTTTTCCGAGCCGTCAGCGGTCTTGACGGTAATCCATGCTGTACCCTTTCCCACCGTTTTGACATTGCCTTTCTGGTCAACGGTCAGAATCTTTGCATTAGAGGTACGCCACTGGACAGGTTTATTTTTCAGATTGGGGTGGTTGAGGGTCACGGAGAGTTTCACTCTTTCCCCTTTGCCGACAGAAAGCTGTGTTTTGTTCAGGGAGAAATTTTCCATGACAACGAAAGTCAGAAATCCGTGAACGGTCATATTGGAATCGCTGTTGAAGGTTCTTGTAAACTTTTGTGCTTGGGAATTTTGGAAGCTGTGGATTCTGGTTGTCCCCCTGATGCTGGCATTGGCAATATTCAGGTTCGGGTTATAAACATACAGATCTTTGAGTGAAATGCTATGCAAAGCACCTGCCCCCAAAAAGGTAACGGAAGCGGGAAAAGAAAGAGAATCCAAACTTCCGCAGTGGTCAAAGGCACTTTCACCGATATATTTGACACCTTCAGGAATATTGACGTTTTGGAGCTTGGTAAATCCAAAAAAAGCATTGTCATTGATACGGGTGATGGTATCGGGAAGCTGAATCTTCACGATGTCTGTTTTCCCATCGGAAAGGGGTTTGTTGATGCCGCCTGAACCTATCTGTGTCACTTTTTTTCCGTGGATATGAGAAGGGATGGTGATGGTCAGGGAACTGCCGACATATTTGGTAACTTTCAAAGTACCGTCCGAAAGAGTGGTGAACAGAAACTCCACCGCAGCATGGACAGGCAGGGTAATGATGACCGTGCTGACAATGAGCATGGCAGTGATGAGCAGAGCAGTCAATTTTTTCATAGCGTATCTCCTTTCAAAGCATGACCGCCGCCGATAGTATTTCGGCGGCGGCTTGTTTGCATTTTATTTCACTTTCCAGAGTTCGGTAGCATACTGGAGGATGGTACGGTCACTGGAGAACATACCGGCATTAGCGGTATTCATCAGGCACTTTCTTGCAAAAGCACGCTTGTCTTTGTAGTCATTGTTGACTCTGAGTTTGGTTTCGATGTAGTCAGGCAGGTCACGCATGATGTAGTAGTGGTCAGCCTGATGCCATGCAGCACCCTCAAGGAGAGAATCATGCAGTTCTTTGAAAGAACCCTCGCCTGTTTTGCCGCCGTCGGAGAAGCGGCCGTCAATCAGGGTATCAATCACTCTCTTGATTTCAGGATTAGCTTCATAGATGGCCTTCGGGTCATAGGTATCCTTGATTTCGTTGATTTCTTCGACTCTTGCACCGAAGATATATTCGTTTTCTTCGCCAGCCTGCTGAGCGATTTCCACGTTGGCACCGTCATAGGTACCGAGGGTCACGGCACCGTTGACCATGAACTTCATGTTGCCTGTACCGGAAGCTTCCGTACCGGCGGTAGAGATCTGCTCGGAAATATCGGCAGCGGTCACGATTTTCTCTGCATAGGATACGTTGTAGTTGGCAACGAATACCACACGCATTTTCTGGTTGACATCGGGATCGTTGTTGACAAGCTTAGCGATTTCGTTGATGTACTTGATAATCGCTTTGGCACGGGCATAACCGGGAGCGGCTTTGGCACCAAAGATGAAAGCAGTCGGTTTGAAGTCAGGGAGCTTGCCCTCTTTGAGACGGAAGTAGATGGCCATGATGGAGAACGCATTGAGGAGCTGTCTCTTGTACTCATGCAGACGCTTGACCTGTACATCGAAGATGAAATCGGGGTCAATATACACGCCGTCATGCTTCTGGATAAATTCGCTGAGTTGTTTTTTCTTCTGCCACTTGATGCCGTTGAACTTGTCAATGACTTCATCGGTGAGTTTATTTTCCAGCTTCTTAAGCTGACTGAGGTCACGAATCCACTTTTTACCGATGAGGTCGGTAATGAGTTCAGAGAGTTCGGGGTTGCACAGACCGAGCCAGCGACGCTGTGTAATACCGTTGGTCTTGTTCTGGAAGCGTTCGGGATAGAGGGCATACCACTCTTTGAGAACGTCATTCTTGAGGATTTCGGTATGAATCCAAGCCACGCCGTTGACATAGCTGGAAGCATAGATAGCCAGACGAGCCATATGTACGAGGTTGCCGTCAATAATCTTCATCTTGCTGTTGTCAACATTCCTGTCAGCGAGTTCTTTGAGGAGTTTGTCATTGATTCTGACGATAATGTCATAAATCTCAGGAATGACGCTGGTGAGCAGGTCAACGCTCCATTTTTCAAGAGCCTCAGACATGACAGTATGGTTGGTATAAGCAAAAGTTTTCTGAGCCACGCTGAATGCCCAGTCGAAGTCACAGCCCTCTTTGACAAGGAGTCTGATAAGTTCGGGGATCGATACAGTCGGATGGGTATCATTGAGCTGGATAACGGTTTCATCGGCAAAGTATTTAAATTCGGTACCGTGTTTTTTCTTGTATCTCTTGATAATATCCTGGAGAGAAGCGGAGCAGAAGAAATACTGCTGTTTCAGACGGAGTACCTTGCCCTCGTGGCTGTTGTCGTTCGGATAGAGAACCTTGGAGATATTTTCGGCATCATTCTTTTCTTTGACAGCGGCATCATAGCGGCTGCTGTTGAAGTCAAGGAAGCTGAAATCATTGACAGCTTCTGCCTGCCATAGACGGAGGGTATTGATATTGTCGGTGCCGTAGCCGATGATGGCCATGTCATAAGGAACGGCCTTGACAGTCTGGTCAGCGAACTGAACGGTAACGGTATCTTCATTTCTTCTGATGCACCACGGGTCACCGAAACGCTGCCAGTCGTCAGCCACTTCTACCTGGAAGCCGTCTTTGATTTCCTGCTTGAACAGACCGTACTTATAGCGGATACCGTAGCCGTCAAGAGGTACATCATGGGTAGCAGCGGAGTCAAGGAAACAGGCAGCCAGTCTGCCCAGACCGCCGTTGCCGAGGGCAGCATCGTCGATTTCTTCAAAGACATTGATGTCAACGCCCTTATCTGCCAGAAGTTTCTTTGTCTGTTCAAGAACTCCCATTGCGTAAAGGTTATTATACATCATACGACCCATAAGGAACTCAGCCGAGAGATAGTATGCACGGCGGTTGTTGGCGTGAGTCT
>ONUD01000187.1 GCA_900320925.1 uncultured Eubacteriales bacterium | reverse complement strand
TTCCTTGTCAGCGGCAGAACCGATGGGGGAGATGACGGCCTTGCAGCGGTATTTTTGCAGCAGCGGATAGGCAAGGGCATAGTTGTTGAAATAGCCGTCATCAAATGTCAGCAGGACGGGCTTGTCAGGCAGGGGACTGCCGTTTTCAAAATAAGCAATCAGTTCACTGACAAAAATCGTATGATAACCGTTAGCATTGAGGTATTGCAGATCTTCTTCAAAATACTGCGGGTCTATCATATACTGATTTTGCTTGGAAGCGTCATCAATGAGTCCGTGATACATGATGATGGCAAGTGACAGGGGCTTTTGGTCTGTGGAAGCTGGTAGGCTTCTGATGACGGGGATGGAAAGGCACACGGCCGCCGCTAATACGGCAAGCAGAACAGAATGGAATTTGACAGTGATAAACATAGCGGAATCCTTTCTAAACAGTTGAAAAGTTTGCTTTGCTGTGGTAAAATAAAAGTAGGAGATGATGGTGATGGATGATTTTATCATGTCCCCGAAAGTGGACTTTGCTTTTAAGGAACTGATGAGAAACGAAAAAGTCCGTAAGGGCTTTTTGAGTGCTGTGCTGAACTCTGCCGAAAATCCACGAAGATGAAAAGCAGGGAATCCTTGATGTCCGTATTGTCATGAACGATGACACGGAGATAGATACAGAAATACAGCTTGCCTATATGTCGGCATGGACGGACAGAAGTACTTTCCTATGTGTCAAAAATGCTTGTTGAGCAGGTCGGTATTGATAAAAAATACAGCAATATCAAAAAATGTATCGGAATCAATATCCTTGATTTTCGCTACATCAACCAGACACAGCGTTTTCATACCGTGTATCACTTGCGTGAGGACACAGAACACATTAAATACACGGATATTATGGAAATACATATCGTAGAACTGCCCAAGCTGCCAAAAATTAACGATGGCACGGCACTTTATGATTGGATCAGGTTCATCAAATCCAGTGACAAGGAGGAGTTTGAGATGTTAGCAAAGGAAAATGACTATCTGAAAACCACCTATGAAACCCTTGAAGAAATCAGTGCCGATTAAGAAAAACGTCTTGAAAAAGAGGATACTCAGGTGAGTGTCCTCTTTTTTTTGGTGCGGGTGGAATTTTTCTATTGCCAAAAAAAGAAAAATATAGTATAATATGATAGATCCTGAAACGGAAAAGATGTGAGAGTATGACGGATAAAAAAAACAAAATCGTGGAATTTTTTGTCGGAACACCTGCCTATAATGATGATAAGGATTATGCGGCATTTGCCTCCTTTACGGCACCGCTGAATATGTTTTTTCTGATATGTCTGGTGCTTCATGCCATTTATATGCTGGTATTCACCTACTTTCGTATCACGAATATGCAGTTGTTTGATATGACCAGCGTGATCTTATATGCCGTGTTTGTCATCATGCTGAAATATTTCAAGGGTTCATGGCTGCCATGCATTTTGCTGACGTGCTTTGAACTGTTCCTGCACCAGATATGCAGTGTGACACTGTTCGGCTTGCAGTCCGGATTCCAGTATCTGATGATACCGCTGATCTTCATGACGGCTCTCATCGGCAACAAGGGAAAATTGATGGGCTATATCAGGAATGCCATTATTATTGTTGCGTCTGTGACATTTATCTGTCTTGTGGTTTATTTTAATAATAAGAGTCCGCTGTATAGCCTGCCCTATACCGTTAATGTAGGACTGCTGATTCTGAATGTGACGATCAGCTTTATTGTGACGGCAGTGTATACCGCCAAAATCTTTACCTCTGTAGACAGCAAGAGAAGTGCATTGGATGTCAGCGTGGATGAAAAAATCGCCGCTATACAAGATATGCAAAATCGTATCATTATCAGCTTCGCTAACATCATTGAAGCCCGTGACGGCAATACCGGAAAACATGTCAAGCGTACTACAGAGTATGTGGCAGCACTCATCAATGAACTGAAACGTCATGGAGATTATGATGACATCCTGACAGCAAGATACATGAATGATACCATGCGTTCCGCCCCTCTGCATGATATTGGCAAAATTACCGTCCCCGATGCGATTCTCCTCAAACCCGGCAGACTGACGGAAGAAGAGTTTGCGGCTATTAAAAATCATACCGTCAACGGCAAACAAATTATTGAAGAGTCCATGGCAGATATTGAAGATGAGGAGTTTCTCCGAGTTGCCAAAAGTGTGGCACTCTACCATCATGAATGCTGGGACGGCTCGGGCTATCCTTATGGCATTGAGGGAGAACAAATTCCCCTTTGTGCCAGAATTATGACGATTGCCGATTATTTTGATGCCCTCTCTGCGAAAAGAGCCTACAAGGATGCGGTTCCTACAGAAGTCGTGTTTGAAAATATCCTCGAACAGAGGGGAAAGAAATTTGACCCCATTGTGACAGATGCTTTTCTGCGTATCCGTGACAAAATTGATGAAATTGCCAAAGCAAATGCTGACTGAAACAAATGCACAATGCAGGGCGAGATATTTTGTTGTAATTTTTTTTATAAAAGATATGGATTTTTTGGGAAAAATATGTTATCATATGTGTTGAATTTAATTAAGGGAGTTTTAATGAATGGAAAAAAGAATGATATTTGTGACATCCCCTCCTGCCTGCGGTAAAACCAAGCTTTCCAAAAGACTTGCTACCGAGATCAGACATATTGTCTATCTCGATAAAGATACATTGATTCCGCTTTCTAAACAGATTTTCGCCGTTGCAGGACAACCCTACAACAGAAGCTCTGAGTTCTTTCAGAAAGAAATTCGGGATTATGAATATGATGTGATTATGGATTTGGCATTTGAAGCATTGAAATATGAAAACCTTGTGATGGTGAATGCCCCCTTTACACAGGAAATCAGAGATGATGCTTATATTGCCAAACTGCGTGAAAAACTCAAGGACTACGGTGCCAAGCTGACGGTCATCTGGATTGTCACAGACCCTGAGGTCTGCCACCAGCGGATGATCAACAGAAATTCTGACCGTGATACATGGAAGCTCGCCCATTGGGAAGAATATCTCTCAACGGTGAATTTTACGATCCCCGAAAATCTGCGTGACCCCGAAGACGAGGGCAGTTTGCTGCTGCATTACAACTCGACTGCCGAATTAACGGAGTCGTCCTTTAAGGAATTGATGGACTTTTTTGAAAGGTATGATTGACCATGTGGGGTTGGATATTGTTGGGAGCTATCGTGGTAATAGGGGCAGTGGTCAGGGTACGGTCTGCTAACCATGACTACACGGCCGGCAGCGGGATGTTCAAAATCAGCGGCAATGATTTGGAGCATGACCGTCATGCCGATTTGTCTGATGACAGCTATTACAATAACAAAGGCTATTGGCATTGACAGAAAGGGGAATCCGTATGGGTTCCCTGTTTTGATAGGGGGAAAAGATATGTTCCGAAAATGGTTGGCATTGGTGATAGGTTTGCTGCTGACGTGCAGTGTGACAGGCTATGCTGCTTCACAGCAGCCGTATTTGCTGAAAAGTGTGCTGAGTATCGGTGTGGGGGAAACCTATGTGCTGGGGGATGTTCCCGATGGGACATGGAGCGTGTCCGACAGCAGCATTGCCGATGTAGCAGAAGGCAGGGTGATCGGCAAAAAGAACGGAACGGTAACGGTGACTGCCCAAAATGCAGAGGGAAAGGCGGCTTCCTGCAAGGTGACAGTCAAACAAGCACCGTCTGAGGTGAAACTCAGCAAGTCTGTCCTGACACTCGGTGTCGGAGAGAGCTTCCGTTTGAGTGCCATTGTACCGGAAGGGACGGCGGCGGCCGTGAGAAAATTCTATACCAGCAACAGCCATGTACTCCAGATGACAAAAACCGACTGGACGGCAGAGTTTACGGCCGTCAGAAGAGGAGTGGCATGGGTGACTGTCAAGCTGTATAACGGGCTGGAAGCAAGCTGCCGTGTGACCGTGAAGCAAGCTCCGTCAGAAGTGGAGCTGTCCCGTCATGTCATCACGATGAAAAAGGGGGAAACGGTCCGTTTGAGTGCCATTGTTCCCGATGGGACAGGAGCCGCTCTGCGAACATTCCGCTCCAGCAACAGTGCTATCCTGAAAATGACTAAAACAGACTGGACGGGAGAATTTACTGCCGTGAATACAGGTACGGCATGGGTGACGGTCAGACTTTACAACGGGGTGGAACAAAGCTGTCGTGTCATTGTCAAGGTCGGGAAAAAGGTGTATCTGAGTCCGTCCAATCAGAACGGGAATCTGTATGCCTACGGCAATACCAATGAAATGGCACAGTGCAACCGTATTGCGGAAGCTGCCAAGGCGGCACTGGAGCGGTGCGGTTTTGATGTGAAAAAAGCACCGGCAGGACAGAATATGTATACCAGCATCGAGCAAAGCAACCGTTGGGATGCGGATCTGCATATGCCTATCCATACGAATGCCCATGGGATGGGGTATTTGTCTAATGGCACAATGTGCATGGTGTACCGAAAGAGTGCGGTCGCCATGTCCATGGCAGAGCCGATCTATCGGGCTGTGCAGAGCATTACCCCGGGAAGCTATGACTACGGTATCATTGCACGACCCGAATTGGCAGAACTGAACAAGACAGATGCCGTTGCCGTCTATGTAGAAGTGGACTTCCACGATGTTCCCTCTATTGCCAAGTGGCTGATCGATCATCCTGTGGAAATCGGTGAGGCCATTGCCAAAGGTGTGTGCAGTGCCTACGGTGTACGCTATACATCGCCCGTTTGATGGAAAAAATCTGCTTGACAGGCAGAATATGATGTGGTATGATGATAGAGCCGCATACTGTGGGCTTTTGAAAGTTGGCAGCCTTTGCCACGCCTACAGCAGCGAGCTTGATTGAGAACAGGTAGGTGCAAAAAATGTACGCAATTATTGAAACAGGCGGCAAACAGTACAAAGTTACCAATGGTGATGTTGTATATGTTGAGAAGCTTGAGGCGGAAGACGATGCCACAGTGGAATTTAAAGTGGTCGCTGTCAGCACAGACGACGGCTTTAAAACAGGGACTCCCTATGTGGAGGGGGCAAAGGTGACCGGCAAAGTTCTGAAAACTGCCAAAGGCAAGAAGATTACGGTCTTTACTTATAAGCCTAAGAAAAGCTCCAAACGCAAAATGGGTCACAGACAGTTCTATACAAAGGTTGAGATCCAGTCTGTTGAAGCATGATTCTGGCAAGGTTCCTTGTGGGAACGGATGGGACGATACAAGGCTTCCATGTGACGGGACACGCCGGCATGGACGAGTCCGGAAAGGACGTGTTGTGTGCTTTCGTCTCATCGGCAGCATACATGACAGCCAATACGATTACGGAAGTAATCGCTGCCCGTGCGGAAGCTCGTGCAGAGGACGGGGAAATGTATGTACGGGTGTCTGAAGAGGATGCCGTGAAATGCAGTGATGTGCTGAAAGGCTTTCGGCTCCATCTGCGGCAGACAGAGGAGCAATACCCTGAATGTTTGAAAGTCATTGATACGGAGGTGTAACAAAATGCTTAACATCAATATCCAGTTGTTCGCTCACAAAAAGGGCGGCGGTTCAACCAAAAACGGACGTGATTCCGAATCCAAGCGTCTTGGTACCAAACGGGCTGACGGTCAGTTTGTACTGGCAGGCAATATCCTCGTCAAACAGCGTGGTACCCATATCCATCCCGGCAACAATGTCGGACGTGGTTCTGATGACTCACTCTTTGCTCTGATTGACGGAAATGTCAAGTTCGAGCGTGTAGGCCGTGACCGTAAACAGGTTTCGGTATATGCTGCTGAGTGATTGTGACGGAAAGAGGAAAGGACTTCGGCATTTGTCGAAGTCCTTTTTTGATAGGGAGGGACAGGAATGTTTGTAGATACAGCGAAAATTTTTATCAAAGCAGGTGACGGCGGTGACGGAGCGGTGACGTTCCATCGGGAAAAGTATGTGGCATCGGGAGGACCTGACGGCGGTGACGGAGGACGCGGCGGCAATATTGTCTTTCAGGCAGATACCAACCTTTCCACACTGGCGGATTTCCGCTATAAGAGAAAGTATGTGGCTCCCAAAGGGGAAAACGGCAGGGGCGGCCGCTGCAACGGCAAAAAAGCACCGGATCTGGTCATCCGTGTGCCAATGGGTACGGTTGTCAGGGAAGCGGAAACCGGCAGGATATTGGCAGACATCTCTGACCGAGAGCCTGTCATTGTTGCCAAAGGCGGCAAGGGCGGCTGGGGGAATCCCCACTTTGCGACCCCTACAAGGCAAACGCCCCGTTTTGCCAAACCCGGTATGCCCGGAGAAGCCTATGACGTGCAGTTGGAACTCAAACTGCTGGCAGATGTGGGCATTGTCGGTTTCCCGAATGTCGGGAAATCCACGCTGATTTCGGTTGTCAGTGAAGCAAAGCCCATCATCGGGAATTACCACTTTACCACCATTACGCCTGTTCTGGGCGTGGTGAGAATGGGGGAGGGTTCTTCCTTTGTCATGGCAGATATTCCAGGACTGATAGAGGGGGCAAATGAGGGGTTGGGACTGGGACATCAATTCCTGCGTCATGTGGAACGCTGTCGGCTTCTCGTGCATATGGTGGACGTTTCGGGCAGTGAGGGACGTGACCCGAAAGAGGATTTTGAAACCATTAACAGAGAACTGCAAAAGTTCAATCCCGAACTGGCAGAAAGACCTATGATCGTGGCAGGCAACAAGTGTGACCTGACGGATGACGATAAGGTGGAGGAGTTCCGTCAGTACGTGGAAAGCAGGGGCTACCAATTCTTTCCCATCATGGCGGCAATCGCCTATGAAACAGAACCTCTCCTGAAAGCCATACAGGAACAGCTTTCCAAGCTGCCGCCGATCACCCGATACGAACGGGAGGAAGCACCTGTCATGCCTGTGGAGGATGTGCAGAAACAGGCAGTGAATATTACCAACCATGACGGTGTCTATTTTGTAGAGGGAGAATGGCTGTTAAGGGTGCTGAGGGGCATCAACTTTGATGACTCGGAGTCACTGCAATATTTCCAGAGGGTACTCATCCATTCGGGTGTCATTGAGGCACTCAAGGAAGCGGGGATTCAGGAGGGAGATACGGTCAGTATGTACGATATAGAATTTGAATTTGTGGAGTAAGTGCCATGCGTTTGACAGAATATGAATGTGACCCGAAACAGCTCAGTCCGCTGACACTGGCTTTTATTGGTGATGGGGTGTATGACCTGTTTGTCAGAGAGGAAATTGTCTGTTCTGCCAATCAGCCTGTCAAGGCACTCAATGCTTTGAAAGTGGAGCGTGTGCGTTGTGAGGCACAGGCGGCTCTCTTTCAGACAATAGAGCCGTTTCTGACGGAGGAAGAAGGCGATGTGTTCCGCCGTGGCAGGAATGCCCATACTGCCCATGCCCACAAGCGTACACAGGAATACCACTATGCCACGGGACTTGAGGCTCTGTTTGGCTACCTCTATCTTTCGGGCAGGATTGACCGCATACGAGAACTTTTTTCCATGAGGAATGCATAGGCTTACTGTCTGGTTTTACGGTTCAGGAACTTGGTGCGGTACTTGGAATAGACGATGGTTTGTTCCTTGTAAAGACCGTAGTAGCCGGACATAAAGTAGCTGACCGCCACGCATATCATAAAGTAGGGGATCCCTCCTGCCCCGAACAGTTCAAAACTGAGAAGCAGAGAGGTAATCGGACAGTTTGTGACACCGCAGAACATGGCAATCAGTCCGATTGCCGCACACGCTGACGGGGAAAATCCGACTAACTGACCGAAACAGCATCCGAATGTGGCACCAATGAAAAAGGACGGTACAATTTCTCCTCCGCGGAAGCCTGCTTCAATGGTGATAGCGGTGAACACGATTTTCAGCAGAAAGGCATACCAAACGGCATGACCGTCCAATGCACGGAAAATCACGGTCATGCCCGTACCGTTGTAATCTCTGGAGCCTGTCAGGAATGTCAGCACCACGATGGCACAGCCTGCCGCAAAAATGCGGATATAGGGGTTTTTCAGGTACTTGCGGAATACATCTCCTGTCTGGTGCATGACAACGATGAATACAATGCTCAGCACCGCACACAGCAGGGAAAGAATGACGGTTTCCACGGAGCTCCATAGGGTGATGTCGGGGAAGGTCAGGGGTTTGAAATCGCTTTCACTGACACCGAAGCTCACGGCAAAATTGACGGCAATCAGCGAGGAAAATACACACGGCACCAATGCGGCATAATACATGATACCGATACTGACCACTTCCAGTGAAAACAGAGCCGCCGCCATGGGCGTACCGAATACGGCGGAGAATGCCGCACTCATGCCGCACAGCACTACTACTCTTTTATCGGCATCGTCCAGACGGAACCATCTGCCGAGCTGGTTGGCAAGACTGCCGCCGAGCTGCAAAGCCGCACCTTCACGTCCTGCCGAGCCGCCGAACAAGTGTGTCAGTACCGTGGCAACAAAAATCAGCGGTGCCATTCGCAGGGGCAGTTCACTTTTGGCATGAATCGTGGATAATACCAGATTCGTGCCTTTGTCATTTTTGTATTTGAAAACGCTGTACAAGAAGATGGTCACAATCCCCGCCATCGGCAGAAAACAGATGATATAATCATTGGCGATTCGATATTCCGTTGCGGTGTTCATGCAAAAGGCAAAAAAGGTACTGAAAGCTCCCACCACCAGTCCTGTCACAATGGAGATAACCGTCCATTTCAGGAATTTGACAATATGGTTCACTGCCTTGTGGGTGTAGGCATGAAGAAATTTTTTAGCAAGCTTCATTGCGGTTTCCTCATCGTTTCAAATTCCGCTTCATCTATGATGGTAATCCCCAGAGCCTGTGCTTTGGTCAGCTTGGAGCCTGCTTCCTCGCCTGCCAGCACATAGTCCGTTTTCTTTGACACGGCGGAAGCTACCTTGCCGCCCATACTTTCAATCATAGCGGCAGCTTCTGAACGCTTGTAAGTCGGCAGGGTACCAGTAATGACGAAAGTCTTGCCAAAGAAGGCATTGTTTTCATCCATGGTTTGAGGGGCGGAGAGATTTTCGGTATTGATACCGAGGGTTTTGATTTCTTCCACCAGCTTTTTGCTTTCGTCAAGCTGAAAGTAGGAGTATACACTTTCTGCCATAATTTCTCCAAATCCCTCAATGGAAGCAATTTCTTCTATGGAAGCCGCGGCAATCTTATCCAGTGTACGAAAACGGTCTGCCAGCAGTTTGGCGGCTTTCTGTCCGATATGCCGGATACCTAACGCAAAGACAATTCTGTACAAATCATTGGATTTTGACTTTGCAATCGCATTGACCAGATTAGTGGCAGATTGTTGCTTTTTCTTGTCCAGTGTCATAATATCTTCCATTGTGAGCCTGTACAAATCCATCGGGGAGGTAATCAGATGGTTGTCCACCATGGCACGCAGAACTTTTTCGCCCAGACCGTCAATGTCCATGGCATCACGGGAAACAAAGTGAATCATGTGCCGCATGAGCTGTGCGGGACAGTCTGTATTGGTACAACGCAGGGCAGCCTCCCCGTTTTCATATGCTACGGGCGAACCGCAGGACGGACAGACTTTTGGCATCGTGAACGGTGCAGAACCCTCTTTGTGGGCGGCAACCGCCACTACTTCGGGAATAATTTCTCCTGCCTTGCGGAGAATGACCGTATCACCGATACGGATATCCTTTTCTTTGATAAAATCTTCATTATGGAGGACGGCACGGCTGACAGTAGTGCCTGCCAGTGTAACGGGGGCAAAAATAGCGGTGGGTGTCAGAACGCCTGTCCTGCCGACATTGATTTCAATATCCAGCAGTTCGGTTGCTTTTTCTTCGGGAGGGTATTTATAGGCTTCTGCCCATTTCGGAAATTTGGAGGTGCTTCCCAGTTCCTCACGCTTGGCAAAATCGTCTACCTTGATGACAGCTCCGTCAATCTGGAAGGGAAGCTCCCCTCTTTTACTGCCGATTGCTTCGATTTTTTCGACCACTTCCTCCGCATTATGGCATTGATAATAGAATGGCAGAGGGGTAAAGCCCAGTTCTTTCAGATATTCCAATGATTGTACATGGCTTGTCAGGGTTTCTCCCTCTATTTGCTGGATATTGAAAATAAAGATGTCAAGCTGTCTTTGTTTGGTGATGTTGGCATCTTTCTGCCTTAGGGAGCCGGCGGCGGCATTGCGGGGATTTTTGAACGGCTTTTCGTCATTTTCCTCCTGCTGTGCGACCAGCCTTTCAAACACCTCCACCGACATATATACCTCGCCCCTGACCTCCAGATATGGCACGGCTTTTTTCAGCTTCATCGGCAGGGAGCGGATGGTTTTCAGGTTGTCGGTAATATCCTCTCCGATATGCCCGTCCCCTCTCGTGGAGCCTCTGACAAAAATACCGTTCCTGTATTCCGCCGAAACCGACAAGCCGTCAATTTTGGGTTCTGCCACCAGTACCGCACCGCCGACACGTTCGGCAAATTCCCGGATTTCCTCATGGGAAAAGGAGTCGTGCAGGCTTTCCATCGGCACGGTATGCTCTACGGGAGAAAACTTGGCTCCTGCCTGACCGCCGACCTTTTGGGTAGGAGAGTCAGGCGTGACAAGTGCGGGAAATTCCCGTTCGATGTCCTCCAGCCGTTTCAGGAGCCTATCATATTCATAGTCGCTGATTTCGGGGGAATCCTGATTATAATACCTGTCATTGTGGTAAAGAATCTGTTGTCTCAGACTGTCCGCTTCGGTTTTGGCCTTTTCGATGTTCATACTAACCATCCTTTCTTCTTCGTTATTATACGCTTTTTTTCATGTGAAATCAACCGTCTTGTCAGTCACGTTTGAGAGAGAGATGAATAGAATGGAGGTATAGGAACTATGAAGGAGGAAACCATCATGTCAGAAAATGTGATATGCAGCGGCTGTGAGGATTGCTATCCGAGCGATAAAATCAAGGAAGCCGTATGCATCAATGCATCACGCATCTATGATTCCTGTTCGGACAAGGACTGTCTGGAGGATATGCCTGTCCTGCTGACAAAGCCGGGACAGTGCATGATTGACAAGGCGGCCAATGTGCGGCTGAGTGATGTGAGCGTGTGCAATGTGTCCATAGGTCTTCAGCCGGTCCCTTTCCATAAAGGCTTTTATGCAGTGGATATGACGTTTTATTTTGATGTCAATCTGGATGTATTTATGGCACCGAATGCCCTGCCCATGCCGGTCAAGGGACTTGCGGTGTTTTCAAAGAGGGCGGTGCTGTTCGGCAGTGACGGCAATGTCAAGATCTTCACCTCCGACTGCACACCCGAAATGCCCGATTCCGTCAACGCTCCCACACGCAACTGCCCCAAAGCCGTGGTACAGGTTGCCGAGCCGATACCGCTTTCGGCAAGGCTGGTTGACCGAAAAGCACCTCCTCAGATGCCGCCGTTCCGTATTCCCGAATCAATTATCAGACGATACGGCGGAGAGTTTTCTTCCAACGAGACAGAAAAACAGGTATTGGTATCGGTCGGTATCTTTACCATTGTCCAGTTGGAGAGGAATGTGCAAATGCTGATTCCTGCCTATGACTTCTGCATCCCTCACAAGGAGTGTGTCAGCAGTTCCGAGGATCCTTGCGAGCTGTTCAGCAGTATCGACTTCCCGACGAGTGAATTTTTCCCGTCCAATATGCCGATTGAACACAAACACCGCAAATGTGATAACCAATAGTCAATCAAGAGTCCCTCTTTGGGGACTCTTGATTTTTTGCGGAGATGTTGTTATAATTTTTAGGAGAAAATCCAATTGCAATCATAAGGAGCGATCAACTATGTTATGCCCGAAGTGCGGCAGGGACAATAACCCGTTTGCCAAATACTGTGAGGACTGTGGGGAAGAACTGCCCGAAGTCCAGATGGAAACCAGCGATGAGCAGTTCATTGATGAGGAACAGGAACTGAAAATCAGTGAAGCTGCCCCCGTTGCGGAAGCTGTCAGACCTACCGAGCATTTAGGCAATATGCCTTTGGAAAGCTTTGATGACCAGGAAGCCTTTGAACCGCAGATGCTGACGTTCAATACACAGGGCTATCATGCTTCTCAGGCTACCCTCGGTTATGTCAAACCGAATGATGTTCCCATTCTGACCTCCCCCAAGCAGGTGGACAGTGATGGCTTTGTGCCGGGGGCAGCATTTTCCAATCTGAAAGAAACGAAAAAGAAAAAAAGCAAGCTGCGTGTAACATTCTTGATTATCAGCATTCTTATCATTCTCTCCATTGTCACTTTCTTTGGGGTGCAGTACCTGATTTACATGATTTCCACACAGTTTATGAGAGAACATACTTCTGAATTTGTCTTTAATGCCTACACCCTGAGTGCCAAGCAGTTTATCGAAAGTGAGGAACTGCTCAGGATGTTCTCCCCCGAAAACAAGTCCGGCACTGCCAAGGCAAGTGTTACCGTGAACGGCAAAACGACTTCACAGGTTTGCTCCTTTGATATGAAAAACAAACGCTTTTATTGCAGTGTGGAAAAGGATGCCGCCGGTATGGAACTGTATGCCAATACCGAAAAGTGCTTCCTCCAATACAATGATACCGCCGGCAGCTCTTATTATTTTATTCCTTTGGAGAACCTGCGGAACGATGCTGTTTCCTCCTTTGCAGGCCCGCAGGGGGGGAATGCCTACAAGCTGACACAGGAACAGTATGACTGCTTCATGGATCTGTACGAGTACCTTTATCACTATATCACTGCCTACAGTGATGACAAAGAACAGACTTCCAAGCTCAAAGAACTGTTTGAAACGATTTGCAGTGATATTGACAAAAATTCCGAAATCGAAATCAAGGACGAACAGGTCAGCGTCGAGGGCAGTGAAAAAGTCAGTGTCTACCTGATTGTCCGCACGATCAAGGGAAAACAGGTCTTTCAGGATATTTACCGTGACATCACGGGCTGGATCAATGAACAGGCATTCCTTAACGGCGATGTACAGGCTTCTTTGCTGTCGCTGGCAGAAAAAATCAATCCTGACGGCGGAGAACTGATGAAAGACCTCTCGTCCTTTGAAATGCAGATACAGAACTTTGTCAATAAGTCCGACAGTTCCCTCGTGCAGACTATTATCAATGCCACCATCAATGACGAAAAATCTGAAACACGTATCTTTTTCGGAATCGACCCCTCTGCTACTGAAAAAATCGTCATTTCTACCAATGCTCTGAAATCCTCCGCCCCTGCCGATCCGAACCAATCCTCCTCTGCAGAAGCAAATAAAAATGAATTTTCTGTCATCGAAATCAGCCGCCAAAAGGAAACACTCCAAAGTACCTACACTTTCATGATGACCACCCCCGACAACGAAGCGAAATACGTAATGACCCGTGATAACTCTACGGGGAAATATACCCTCGAAACAACCCGCAAGGCCTCTGCTACTGCGGAACCTGTGACCACCAAAACGAATGGCGTCTTAAAGTGTGATTCTGTCAGTATCTCCCTCTCGACCGAACAAACACAGGGGAAAAATAAAATCAAAATGGAATATTCTTACGAAAGCCATTCCGAAATGAACGAGCTTTCTTCTAATAACGATATGCTGAAGCATTCCCTGAAAGATGTTTCGGCTCTGTTCCCAAAACTGGACAAACTGCTTGCCGATTCTTTCTTTTCTCCCCTGCAAGCCTTGATTCCCTCTTTGTGATAATGTATAAATTTATGAGCTGAAATTTTTACATAATTTTTCAAAAAACTATTTTATTTTTTTGGTGAATATGTTATAATATCCTTGACTAAAACGAAGGAGGTTCCGCTTATGAAATATAACATTATAGGCAGAAAAGTCAATCTCAGAGATAACTTCAAAGAACGTGTCTACAAAAAGCTCGGAAAGTTTGAAAAAATCTACTCCGAGGATGCAGAAGCCGCCGTTACCGTGACGGTGGAAAAAAACCGTCAGACCGTGGAAGTCACCATCCGTGACAACGGTATGACCTACCGTGCAGAAAGTACGGCTCTTGAAATGAATGACGCACTGGATGCCGTTGTGGATATACTCGGAGGACAGATCCGCAAAAACAAAACCAAGCTTGCCAAAAAGCTCCGGGCAGAGTCGATTGAACAGTACTTTGCCGAAGAACCCGATACAGAGGAAATGGTGGAGGATGAGTATACGGTTGTCAGAACAAAATCCTTTACCGTCAAACCCCTCAGCGTGGAAGAGGCGATCCTCCAGATGAACATGATAGGTCATGAATTCTTTATGTTCCTCAACAGTGCCAACGACCGTCTTAGTGTGGTGTATAAAAGAAAAAACAATACCTACGGACTGCTGGAACCGGAATATTGAGAAAAATGTCCCCGTGCTTTTGACAGGCACGGGGATTTTACTGTACAGATTTCTACACACGGCTTCGGGCGTTCCAAACTGCCAAAATAAAAAAGAAAACGGATTTTTTAAAAAATACTTGACAAAAATCCGTTTTTCCTGTATGATAATCTATATATGCACTATAGGGAATTTATGCCCATTCTGAGCATATTCTCTACTGTAACTCACATGAATATTAACATAATTCAACGAAAAAATCAAGAGATTTTTTATGAATTTTTTTCGGAGTCAAACAAGTGCATCATGCCAATTTTATGAATGGAGTGATCGTATGGTAAACGCCAGACCTGTCCGTCTCGGTAAAACCGAAAGAATGAGCTTCTCTCATACGGATGAAATTATTCCTATGCCGAACCTGATCGAGATCCAGAAGGATTCTTACAAATGGTTTCTCGAACAGGGTCTGAAGGAAGTCTTTGAGGATGTTTCGGGGATCACCGATTATTCGGGAAATCTGGTTCTCAGCTTCGTGGATTATCATCTGAATGTCGATAAGCCTAATTATTCCATCGCAGAGTGCAAAGAAAGAGATGTGACCTATTCTGCCCAGCTCAGGGTGCTTGCGAGACTCTATAACAGGGAAACAGGGGAACATAAGGAATCCGAAGTATTCATGGGAGACTTTCCGCTGATGACCCCTAGCGGTACCTTTGTCATCAACGGTGCGGAACGTGTCATTGTTTCGCAGTTGGTTCGCTCTCCGGGTGTTTACTACAAGATGGAACACGACAAAACAGGCAAGGAGCTGTTCAGTGCCACCGTCATTCCTAACAGAGGTGCCTGGCTGGAATATGAGAATGATGTCAATGATGTGTTCTACGTCCGTATCGACAAGAACAGAAAACTGCCTGTTACCACGTTTATCCGTGCATTGGGGCTGGGAAGCGATCAGGAAATTATTGATTTCTTCGGTGCCGATGACCGTATCCTTGCGACCATCGAAAAGGACTCTACCGATAACCGTGATGATGCACTGAAAGAAGTATACAGAAAACTCCGTCCGAGTGAACCGCCTACTGTGGAAAGTGCACAAACACATCTGGATAACCTTTTCTTCGACCCCAGAAGATATGATATGTCCAGGGTCGGACGCTATAAATATAACAAAAAACTCGGCATTGCCAACCGTCTTGCCAATCAGGTGGTGGCAGAACCGATTGCCGACCCCTCTACGGGAGAGATTCTTGCCGATGAGGGAGAGTTTATTTCCAAGGAACGTGCCATGGAAATCGAAAATGCCGGCGTGACCGTGGCATTCGTCAAGGCTCCTAACGGCAATCCCGTGAAACTGATTTCCAACGGCATGGTGGACATTTCCCAATACATCTCCATTGATGCCAAAGAATATGGCATCAATGAAAAAGTTCGTTTTTCCGTCCTGCGTGAGATCCTCGACTCCTGCACGGATGAAGATGAACTGAAAAAGGAACTCAAAAAACGCAAGGATGATCTCATTCCCAAGCATATCATTATTGACGATATTTTTGCGACCATTAACTATATGAACTCCCTTGCCTGCGGTATCGGTACTACTGACGATATCGACCATCTCGGCAACAGACGTATCCGCTGCGTGGGCGAGCTGCTCCAGAACCAATTCCGTATCGGTTTTGCCCGTCTGGAAAGAGTCATCCGTGAGAGAATGACCCTCCAGGCACAGGATATCAACAACCTTTCTCCGAATGCCCTGATTAATATCCGTCCCGTCACGGCCGCTATCAAGGAATTTTTCGGCTCATCTCCGCTCTCCCAGTTCATGGATCAGAACAACCCCCTTGCGGAACTGACTCATAAAAGAAGACTCTCTGCCCTCGGTCCGGGCGGTCTTTCCAGAGATCGTGCAGGATTTGAGGTGCGTGACGTACACTATACCCACTACGGACGTATGTGTCCTATCGAAACCCCGGAAGGTCCGAATATCGGTTTGATTTCCTACCTGGCTACCTTTGCCAAAATCAATGAATACGGTCTGATTGAAGCACCGTTCCGCAAGGTTGACAAGGAAACCGGCATTGTGACCAATCAGGTGGAATATATGACCGCCGATGTCGAGGACAACTATGTTGTTGCACAGGCCAATGAACCGCTTGATGAAAACGGCAGGTTCGTGCATAAGAAAATCGTCGGCAGATGCCGTGAAGAATTTGTGGAGGTCGAGCCCTCCAAAGCAGACTATATGGACGTTTCTCCGAAAATGGTCGTATCCGTTGCCACCGCCATGATTCCGTTTTTGGAGAACGATGATGCCAACCGTGCCTTGATGGGTTCCAACATGCAGCGACAGGCTGTGCCGTTGCTGGTGACGGAATCGCCTATTGTCGGTACCGGTATGGAATATAAAGCCGGTGTAGACTCCGGCGTCTGTATCCTCTCCGAAGAGGCAGGCGTGATAGAATACGTCAGTGCTGATGAAATCAGGGTGCTGTACGATTCCGGCAGGAAACAGACATTCCGTGTCACCAAATTTACCCGCTCCAATCAGGGTACCTGTATCAACCAAGTGCCGATTGTCGATGTCGGTCAGCGTGTCGAAGCCGGCGAAGTGCTGGCAGACGGCCCTGCCACCCATAACGGAGAAATCAGTTTGGGCAAGAATGCCCTCATCGGCTTCATGACATGGGAGGGCTACAACTATGAAGATGCCGTCCTGCTGAATGAAAAAATCGTGCGTGACGATGTTTACACCTCTATCCACATCGAAGAGTATGAAACAGAAGCCCGTGACACCAAGCTCGGCCCCGAAGAAATTACCAGAGATATTCCCAATATCGGTGATGACCAGCTTCGTGACCTTGACGAACACGGTATCATACATATCGGTGCAGAGGTTCATGCAGGCGATATTCTGGTCGGTAAGGTCACACCAAAAGGGGAAACCGAACTGACTGCCGAGGAACGGCTGCTGCGTGCCATCTTCGGCGAAAAATCAAGAGAAGTGCGTGATACCTCTCTGCGTGTGCCGCACGGTGAGTATGGTATCATTGTCGATGTGAAAATCTTTACAAAAGAGAACAGTGCCGATGAGCTTGCCCCGGGTGTCAACAAGGTGGTACGCTGCTACATCGCACAAAAACGTAAGATTCAGGTCGGTGACAAAATGGCAGGCCGTCATGGCAACAAGGGTGTCGTATCCCGTGTGCTGCCGGAAGAGGATATGCCATTCCTGCCCGATGGCAGACCGCTGGACATCGTGCTGAATCCTCTGGGCGTGCCGTCCCGTATGAACATCGGTCAGGTGCTGGAGGTACATCTCGGCTATGCCGCCAAGGCACTGGGCTGGAAGATTATGACTCCTGTGTTTGACGGTGCCCACGAGCAGGATATTTTCCAGTGCTTCCGTGATGCCGGCATCAGCGA
>ONUD01000192.1 GCA_900320925.1 uncultured Eubacteriales bacterium | reverse complement strand
ACTATTTTCTGCATTTTTCTCCATCAACAGCGAAGAGGAAATGGCAAATTTCATTGATTTGTATTCCGCTACCGATTTGGGTGAAAAGCTGATTGCATCCTACAGCAAGGCGATTCTCAGAGGAGATTTGCAAACCATTAGAGAAAGGGAGTATTTTGACATGAAAATTACAGAACAGGACTTTATTGAAGCAAAAATCGAATCAGAAGAAAAAGGTCGTGCAGAAGGTCGTGCAGAAGAACGTGCGAAAGCAAGAAGCAATGTTCTTGAAAAAATAAAAACGTTGATTTCAAAAGGATTTGATACGGAAATTTTAGTGGAAACTTTTCATGTGACAGGTGAAGAACGCCAAATTTTTGCTATCTGAATGTCATATTCCTCCTGTCAAAGACGATTGGCGGGAGGAATTTCATTAGGAGGGATGGAATGATTGAGAAAATCTTATCAGTATTTTTTCCGAATCGGTGTCCCTACTGCGGGGAGCTGCTCAAAGCAGGCATGACGGAATGTGAATTATGCTTTCGGGAATTTCCGTCATGCCCTAAAAAAATGGTTCTGCCTGTCGGAATGGCGTGTGTTGCCCCGTTTGCCTATGAAGCGAAGATAAGGGATTCCCTGATACGCTACAAGTTCAAGGGTCGTGTTTGTTATGCCAAAAGCTATATCAAGGCCGTCTGTTATACGGTAGAATATTTCTCCATGCAGGACAGCTTTGATATTGTCACCTTTGTACCGCTGTCTGTCAAGCGGAGAAATGAACGCGGCTTCAACCAGTCGGAATTGATTGCCAAGGGAATCGCAATGCATTTTGGAAAAGAATGCCGTACTCTCCTGAGGAAAGTACGGCACAATCATAATCAGCATGATTTGGGGCTGGAAGAGCGAAAGGAAAATGTCAGAAATGTATATGCCGCCTGCCATGGGGAGCAAATCAGAGGAATGCGTATCCTGCTCGTAGATGACATTGCCACAACGGGCAATACATTGGCAGAATGCAGCCGTGTGTTGTTGGCAAGCGGTGCAGACAGTGTGCAGTATCTTACAATCGCAATTGCAGGGGCTGTTTGATACGGTGGTGCTTCTGGCGGAGCCGTTCCACCGCAGACGGGAGATCTGTTACAGACTGGTCAATGCTGTCCTTTTCAATGGCGGACTGACGGCGGTATTTCTGTACATAGCTCATGCCGAAGCCCAGAAGCATCCAGAAAATGTACACCCTGTAAGACATATCTGCCAGCAGAGCAGGCTCGAACATCGCATACACCAGATAGGCTGCACAGAAGGCTGTGATGAGGACAGGCACACTGCCGTCATCACGGCATTTTTTCTTGTAGCGGAAAATCGTTTTCAGCATATCGCCTGCCACCGTCAGGGAGAAAATCAGGAAAAGGTGCAGTCCCGTAAGACCGTAGCTGATGAGAATGGTAATGAACCCGTTGTGGAAGTCATCGTACCGCAGTCCGCCGACATATTCTTGGCCATAGTCAATGATGTTGGCTTTTCCTATCCCCAACAAGGGGTACTTTTCATACATTTGCAGGGATTGTTTCCAGATCTTAAAACGTCCGCTGTCAGGATTGGTATTTTCATGCCCGAAGAGATTTTCCCTGTCCTCGTCATCCGTCAGTCCCACGGTACCGTCCTCAGCAATAATGCCTGTAGACAGTTCCGTTTCGGAATGTCCCGAAGTCATCACCAGTGATACACGGCTCTGCGTGAGGACACGGAAAAACATGAGGGAAGCAATAATGACGATAAAGGACAGTATCGTAGCGGTAATTCTCAGCAAAAAGCCGTGTATTTTTTTTCGGCTGAAATCCCTGAACAGGATGTAGAACATGACAAAGGAGCAATACACGACCAGAAACAGCAGGGAGGCATTGGAGTCTGAAAGGAACAGGGCAAGAAGATTGACTGCCATACAGCCGATGTAGAGTAATTTTCTGCGTACTGAGAGACGGTGTTCCGCACGGATCATACGCCACAGGATGTGACAGGCAATGATAGCCATCGCACTGTAAAAGCCTGCCACATTGGCATTGAACAGCAGTCCTAAAAAACGGCTCTCATACAGGATGAAAGGCAGACCGTTCCATGAAAAGCCTTTCGGAAAGATGGCAAGACCTATCAGTCCCATTATCATCAGTGCCGTAGTCATGAAAACCGTAAAGGAGAGGATACGTTTCATTTCTCTCTTGCAGCGGAAGTTGCTTTCCTCCCCGTGCATTCCGTACAACAGGAAAAAGTAAATTCCCATCATGCAGATCAGTCCCAGATTGTCGGCTAAATTTTTTTCTGCATGAAGTGCCGTTGTCAGTACTGCCCCCAAAAGAAAGCAGTACAAGATTTTGCGGTAGCGTATCCGCTGAATACGGCTTTCTCTGAGCAGTTTTCTGACAGCAAGATATCCTGCCCATATCACCAGTATGCCTGCTGACGGCATAGAGATGTATTCTATCCCCAGAAAGAGATAGACAAAAAATATAAACCGGAAGCCTTCGGCACTATTCAGCAATTTTTTGAGATACTGCATATCGTCCCTTCTTTGCATTTTCTTTCAGTATACAATTTTTTTTCCTTCAATGCAATCATTGTCCGAGATTTCTTGGATTTTGTCAAAATTCCCTCTGAAATCTCCTCTTTTTTGTGCAACCTCCATTTCTCCGCCAAGACTATTGAAAAACAGCAAACAATTTGTTATAATCGTGACAGGTGATGTGCCATGAAGAAAAAATTACCGTCTGCCCATCGGAAACACCTTGTACTCTATATGGTGGTCACACTGGTATTGGTCTTGTCTGCGGCACTGCTGGGGTATTACCTCACCAAACGCTACAAAGAAACCATTACCGATACCTACCATGCCACGGTCAGCAATCTTTCCGAACAGTTCCATGATGTCGGCAGCGATGTTGCCAATGAGATTTCTAAGCTGGAGGACAGCGGCCATGAAAATGATAAGGAGGATCCTTCATGAAGATCAATCGAAATTTTGATAACCTTGTTCCCAACTACCTGTTTGCCGAAATCGCCAAGAGGGTGAACGACTACCAGACAGCCCATCCGGAAAAGGATGTCATTCGTCTGGGAATCGGTGATGTTACCCTGCCGCTTGCCCCGGTGGTGGTGGAAGCCATGAAACAAGGGGCAGAGGAGCTGGCACACAAGGAAACCTTTAAAGGCTATCCCGATTATGAGGGCTATGCTTTTGTGAGGGAAGCTGTTGCAAGCTACTATCATTCCTTTGGCGTAGAGGTATCGCCTGATGAAATCCTGATTTCTGACGGAGCAAAATCCGACTGCGGCAATATCGGAGATATATTTGGTACAGACAATGTGGTGCTGGTGACAGACCCTGTATATCCTGTCTATGTGGACTCCAATCTCATGGCCGGCAGAAAGATCGTTTATGCCGAATGTACCAAGGAAAACGGATTTACTGCCATGCCCGATGAAAGCGTCCATGCGGATATCATCTATCTCTGTTCCCCGAACAATCCGACAGGTGCCGCTTATACAGCAGAACAGTTACAACAATGGGTAGATTATGCCATCAGGCATGATGCCGTCATCCTGTACGACAGTGCTTATGAGGCATTTATCACAGAGGAGGTGCCGAGAAGCATTTTTGCCATAGAGGGAGCAAGGCAGTGTGCTATTGAATTTTGCTCTCTTTCCAAGACGGCAGGCTTTACGGGTACCCGCTGCGGCTATACGGTCATCCCCAAAGAACTGGAGCGTGACGGTCATAACCTCTATCAGACATGGTACCGCCGCCAAGCTACCAAATTTAACGGTGTTTCCTACCCCGTGCAGTGTGCGGCAGCCGCCGTATTCTCCAAGGAGGGACAGGAACAAATCAAAGTCAATCTTGCCTACTATCAGGAAAATGCAAGAATCATTGCTTCGGCACTGGATGAATTGGGCATTTACTATACCGGCGGCAAAAATTCCCCGTATATCTGGCTGGAATGCCCGAATGGTATGAAATCATGGGAGTTTTTTGATATGCTTCTTCAGGAAGCCAATGTGGTGGGGACACCCGGGGCAGGCTTCGGCAAAAATGGAGAAGGCTTTTTCCGCTTGACTTCTTTCGGTGACAGAGACAAAACCATAGAAGCGGTGGCAAGAATCAAAAAACTGCTTGCTAAATAAGGAGTGAATGGCATTGATTTTATCCGATAAAACCATTGCGGCCATGCTGCAAGACAAGCGTCTGGTCATTACACCCCTTGAAAAAGCACAAATACAGCCTGCCAGTGTGGATATCCGTCTGGGCAACACGTTCGGGATTGTCGAGGACTCTCCTGAGGGAATTATCACCATGGACAGCAAAATTGCCTACAAGACCCTGACCACGGACAGATATGTCTTGCTGCCGGGGCAGTTTGTGCTGGCGACCACGATGGAATATGTCGCACTGCCTGACAATCTGACGGCCTTTGTCGAGGGCAGAAGTTCTCTGGGACGCATGGGACTGTTTATTCAGAATGCAGGCTGGGTAGACCCTGGCTTTGAAGGAGAAATCACTTTGGAACTGTTCAATGCCAACAAGTGTGCCATCGAGCTGCGTGCCGGCAGACGGGTAGGACAGCTGGTCTTTGCGGAAATGGACGAAGCTGCCCTGAATCCCTACAACGGCAAGTATCAGGGACAAAAGGGTGCAACCGGCTCTAAAGTGTATATGGATACGGAAGGAACATAAAATGCGTTTTACTACGATACTGATGGATGCCGATGATACCCTGTTTGACTTTCCGAAGTGCGAGTATCAGGCACTCAAAAAAACCATTGAAGCCAACGGACTGCCTTTCACTGATGAAGTGCATGAACAGTTCAGCAGCATTAACAATGCCCTGTGGAAGCAGTTTGAAATGAACAAAATCACCCGTTCCGAACTGAGAGTGCAGCGGTTCAGAGAACTGATCAGGCAGTGCTTTGCAGACTTTTCGGACAGTGAAGCTCTTGCTGACCGCTATGTGGAGGAACTGGCAAAACAGGCAATTTTGATTGACGGTGCTGATGAGGCACTGGAAAAAATTACTGCCGTTTGCGATGTGTATATCATTACCAATGGGCTTTCCCCCGTGCAGAGGGGACGGTTCGGCAAAAGTGCCATTGCAAAGTGGGTCAAGGGACTGTTTATCTCGGATGAAATGGGCGTGCAGAAGCCAAGCAAAGCCTATTTTGACAAAGTGCTGGCGGCAGTACCCGAAAAGGATACCGCCAAAATTTTAGTCGTGGGGGACAGTTTGACCTCTGATATGCAGGGCGGCAGGAATGCCGGACTGACCACGTGCCTGTATGACCCCCATGAGAAAGTCACGATGCCCCATACCCTCTGCGACTATCGCATTACCAAATGGGAAGAGGTCTTGTCATTATGATGACATTTTCTGTTGACAGCTCACTGGACGGCATTACCGTACAGCACTTCCTCAGACGGCACTGTCATGTGTCCGCCAGACTCCTTGCCAAACTCAAACGTACCGAAAACGGCATCACCGCCAACGGAAAGCATGTCCGAAGTATTGATGTGCTTCATGGCGGTGATGTCGTCTGTCTTGTCATGCCCGAAGATGAAACGGACATTGTACCTGTCAATTCGGAAGTGGAAATTGTTTACGAGGACAGTGAAATTGTCGTGTTCAATAAACCGCCGTTCATGCCTGTCCATCCCGTGCATGACCACCAGACGGATACCCTTGCCAATTTTGCAATGTATCATGCCAGAAGCCGGGGAGAGAACTATACCTTCCGTGCTGTCAACCGGCTTGACCGTGATACCTCAGGGCTTGTTCTCACGGCAAAAAACAGTTATGCCATGACCTTTCTGACAGAACATACACAAAAAGTCTATGTTGCCCTCTGTGAGGGGGTGCTGTCGGGAGAGGGAACTGTCAATGCCCCCATTCGCCTCAAAGCAGGGCATACCATACAGCGTGAGGTCGGTGAGGGAGGGATTCCGGCGGTAACGCACTACAAGGCTCTGGAAACCGTGAACGGTCATACCTATGTGGAATTTCTGCTCGAAACGGGACGTACCCATCAAATCCGTGTGCATATGGCAAGTATCGGTCATCCGCTGGCAGGCGATGACCTCTATGGCGGCAGCAGGCAGTATTTTCCCCGTCAGTGCCTGCATTGTTCACAGCTTTGCTTTCTCCACCCTGTCACCCGTGTAACTGTCACGCTGCGGCGTGACCCGGAAAAATATTTTGGTTTAACAGTCATGAATGCATGACCTGCTTCATATAATGAAGTAGGATCGTTGCTTCGGCACATTACATAAACCAATCCGGCCATCTCTGAATAGAATATAGTGTGTTGATTTTGAGGAGCAATGATTAAAATTTTGTCATTCGGACAAAATACTATCAGCACATCCCATTAAAAATTCGGAGCGTGAAAAACGATGAACATCAGACGGGGAGATATTTATTATGCCGACCTGAGTCCCGTAGTCGGCTCAGAGCAGGGCGGTGTGCGTCCTGTTCTGATTATCCAGAACAATGTCGGAAACCGTTTCAGTCCGACAGTCATTGCGGCTGCCATTACCAGCCAGAACTCTAAAGCCAAGCTCCCGACCCATATCCGCCTGTATGCGGCTCACAGCGGTCTTTCCAAGGATTCCGTTGTGCTTCTGGAGCAGATACGCACTCTCGACAAAAAAAGACTCAAGGAAAAAATGGGGACGCTTAACAGCAACGATATGTACAAGGTGGATGAAGCTCTTTCTATCAGCTTCGGTCTTGCACCCGAAAATGTCAGGAAACAGGCTACATAACAAAGTCCTTTGTTATGTAAAAACAAAGCGGCAGCGTCAACACTGCCGCTTTTCCATGTACAATGATAAAATTTTTCTGGGGATAGAAGAAAAGACAAATTTCTGATACAACCTATGCAATAATGATTGCGGAGTGGAGAGAGTGAAATACACCATCTATCTTGATGTATTGCTTTGCATCAATCTGATAACGGATTATCTGCTGCTGCTGTCGGTTGACCGATACCGGCACCTGCATACCAAGCCTCTCAGACTGTTTTTTGGCAGTCTGGCAGGGGCAGCAGGAGCATTGGTCATTTTATTGCCGCCCATGCCGTGGTGGCTGTCATGGACGGTCAGCGTGGCGGAAGCATTGGTCATGACGGCAGCCGCTTTTTTGCCTATGCGTCTTTCCGCTTATTGCAAAGCATCGGTGTGCTTGTTTGTCACAAGTTTTTGCTACTGCGGGGTCATGACGGCTATTTTAGGCATCTTTTCGCCAAAAGCTCTGGTCGTGCGGAACAGCACGGTCTATATTGGCATTTCACCGCTCCTGCTGGTGATTCTTACCCTTATCAGCTACTTTGTTCTGAAAGCGGCTGCCATGCTCACGGAAAGGAGAAAGGCACCGGCTGCAAACTGTCAAATCAAAATATGCCACAATGGAAAAACGCTTGCCCTTCAAGGCATGGTGGATACGGGAAATACACTGCATGAACCCTTTTCAGGGGAGTGTGTGATCGTGGGAAAGGAAAGACTGTTCCGGGAAATGCTTGATGTCCGAAAGTGCATGAACAGCGACAGCAAGGAAATGATTGGCAGCAATATCAGACTGGTACCGTACCGTTCCGTGGGAGGGAGCGGTGTGATTCCCGCCTTCAAGCCGTCAAAAATTTATCTGGATCAAACAGAGGTCAGTGCCTATCTAGCCTTGTGCAGGGAGGAATATCTGACAGATGAGTGCGAGCTGCTCGTACCGGCAGAGCTATTGAGGAAAGGGAGCTGACAGAGTGGGATTATTATCAGGATGGCTGAAGCTGAAGATAGCGGTGGCAGGGACAGACGGGATCTACTACATAAACGGTCCCGAAACGCTGCCCCCTCCGCCGAAAGGGGCAGAGGAAAAGGCAATCATGCAGCGTATTGAACATGGCGATGAAACGGCAAGAGAACCGCTGATTACCCATAATCTTCGATTGGTGGTGTATATTGCCAAGAAATTTGAGTCTCCCTCGGCCAATGTGGAGGACTTGATTTCCATCGGCACGATCGGTTTAATCAAGGCAGTGAATACTTTCTGTCCCTCACGCAATATTAAACTGGCAACCTATGCTTCCCGATGTATCGAGAATGAAATTTTGATGTATCTTCGGAAAAATGCCCAGCAGAAGAATGAAATTTCCATTGATGAACCGCTGAATGTGGATTGGGACGGCAATGAACTGCTGATTTCGGATATTCTCGGCAGTGATGCGGATATGGTCAATGCCCGTATTGAGCAGGAGTCTGAACAGCATCAACTCATGCGTGCCGTGAGGAAGCTGAACAAACGGGAATTGTCCATTATGGAACTGCGGTTCGGTCTGAACGGCAAAAAAGCCCATACCCAAAAACAAGTGGCTGACAAGCTGGGAATTTCACAGTCTTATATTTCTCGTCTGGAAAAGAAAATTATCCAGCGTTTGAAAAATGACATTGAAGTGAAATATTGAAAAAAGCCCCCTTATTTCCTGAAGAGATAAGGGGGCTGACTGTCAGTTTTTCAGGCTTTGCATGGGGGCAGGAATCCTGCCGCCGCGGGAGATGAATCGGGCAGGGGATTTCGGATTGATGTCCATAATGGGGCCGCTGCCGAGCAGTCCGCCGAAATTCAGTTCTTCGCCTGCCTGTTTGCCGATGGCGGGAATCAGACGCACGGCGGTGGTTTTGGAGTTGACCATGCCGATAGCGGCTTCATCGGCAATGATACCGGAAATAATGTCGGCAGAGGTATCGCCTGGAATGGCAATCATGTCAAGACCGACTGAGCAGACGGCCGTCATGGCTTCCAGCTTGGTCAGGGAGAGCGACTTGGAGCGAGCCGCTTCAATCATGCCGGCATCCTCTGTCACGGGGATGAAAGCACCGGAAAGACCGCCAACATGGGACGATGCCATGACCCCGCCTTTTTTGACGGCATCGTTGAGCAGTGCCAGACAAGCGGTTGTGCCATGAGTACCGCACTGTTCCAGTCCCATTTCTTCCAGGATATAGGCAACGGAATCCCCGATGGCAGGGGTCGGAGCAAGCGATAAATCGACAATGCCGAACGGGACACTCAGACGTGCAGAAGCTTCCTTGGCAACTAACTGTCCCATGCGGGTAATTTTAAAGGCGGTTTTCTTGATGATGTCGGCGACCTCGGTAATGTTGCAGTCACCTGCCTTGGCAAGAGCGGCTCTCACAACGCCGGGACCCGATACACCGACGTTGATCACGCAGTCCGGCTCACCTGCACCATGGAAAGCCCCTGCCATAAAAGGATTGTCCTCAGGAGCATTGCAGAATACCACCAGCTTGGCGGCACCGATACAATCTCTGTCAGCAGTCAGTTCGGCTGTTCGGCGGATGACCTTTCCCATTTTGGCAACGGCATCCATATTGATGCCTGCCTTGGTGCTGCCGATATTGACCGAGGAGCAGACCTTTTCGGTGACGGAAAGAGCTTCGGGGATACTTTCAATCAGGGCATAATCTCCCTGTGCAAATCCCTTATGGACAAGGGCAGAGTAGCCTCCCACAAAGTTCACACCGATGGTATCGGCAGCTCTGTCGAGGGCTTGGGCAAACTTGACGGGGTTCATGGTCGGGCAGGCGGATGCCAGCATGGCGATGGGAGTGACGGCAATTCGTTTATGGATAATGGGAATCCCGTATTCCTTGCTGATATCCTCGCCGGTTTTGACCAGATGTTCGGCATACCGGCAAATTTTATCATAAAGCTTCCCGCAGGCTTGGTCAATCTCATCGTCAATGCAGTCCAGCAGGGAGATCCCCATGGTAATGGTTCTCACGTCAAGATTTTCATTGTCGATCATATTGATGGTTTCGAGTATATCATGTGAATTGATCATGGCAGCAAATCCTTTCCCGTACATCAGATCTTGTGCATGGCATTGAAAATATCCTCGTGCATCACGTGGACTTTCACTCCCATACGTTCGCCTTTTTCGGTCAGGGTATCGACCAACTGTGCAAACGGAACCGTACAGCCGCTGATGTCAACGAACATGATCATGGCAAACATTCCCTGCAAAACGGACTGTGTGACTTCGATGATGTTCACGCCGACTCCGGCACATTCCGCTGATACCTTGGCAAGAATCCCTACATTATCTTTTCCCAGAACCGTGATAACTGCATTCATACAAAACATTCCTTT
>ONUD01000101.1 GCA_900320925.1 uncultured Eubacteriales bacterium | reverse complement strand
TTGCCTTGATTTCGGGATAGGGAACAGAATATCTCTGGCTGAGATAACGCAGTGATGCTCCCAATTCTCCGTCTGGACCACCATACTGACTGATGATAATTTTCGCCAAAGCGGGATTGGTCTGCTTGATATTGATAGGGTACTGCAATTTTTTCTGATAGAGCCACATAACTTCTCACCCCTCCTGAGTGTCCCAAGGCCAGGGATCGGAGATCCAAGCCCAGCGGTTGCCTGTTTCGTTCATGGGGGTCAAAGGACCGAATTTTTCCTGGAAGTCCCGTGCAAGGGAATCGGACTTTTGTTCATAATCCGCCAGAGTCTTTGCCGCGGCGGCATCATCGGGATGGGTATCGAGATAGATATGCAGTTCGGTAACGGCAAAGTCATAGGAAGATAAACGTCTGAGCATTCTTTCCCGTTCAGTCATCATCCCTGCCCCCTTTGTTAAGATAGGCCTTGAAAGGCTTGTTGAGTTCAGGGAACAAGGTTCCCATTTGGATGCCGTGCTCAGGTGAGTACAGTTTTTTAGCATTCTGATAAGGGACATAGGCCATTGCAACGGTTGCATCTTTTGGCAGAGGTCTGATCCAAAAGTCCGCATTCTGCAATTCTTTCATCACATCCATGCTTCATGCTCTCCTTTCAATTTTGGTACAGTATCATGATATGTTGCTTTTAGGAATCTGCTACAAAGCAATGTACAATGCTTTGCCTGTTTCTGTTTTTCAACAAAAAAATTACAGAGGGAGTGTTATGATACAGGAGGAGAGTCATCCAAAACAGTGTGCGGAGAGCAAAGGGAGTGTTTTCCGCACGGAAGGAGCGTGAGTAAGATGAGAATCATGGACAGCGGGGAAGGCATCACCGCCTACCTGACAGGGGACATAGACCACCATACGGCAAGGGCAATGCGGGAAAGCATCGATGCGGCAGTGCAAAAAAAAAGACCGTCCGTTCTGCGCCTGGATTTCTCAGGAGTGAGCTTCATGGACAGTTCGGGAATCGGTCTGATTATGGGCAGATACCGTCTGATGGCACTGTACGGAGGAATGGTGAAGGCAGTGAACATTCCGGCAGAGCTGGAACGCATGATGGCACTGTCGGGGTTATATGGACTGGACATTATAGAGAAACGGGGCGAAACATTTGAAACCGCAAAATGAAATGAGTTTATGCTTTGAGAGCCGCTCGACGAATGAAAGTTTTGCCAGATGTGCGGTAGCGGCATTCCTGACGCAGCTTGACCCGACCATCGGGGAGCTGAATGACATCAAGACGGTTGTATCGGAAGCCGTAACGAATTGCGTGGTACACGCATACAAGAACACTATCGGCAAAATCCGCATCCATGTCAAGGTGCAGAATTCTCTGGTGACCATCAAAATCCGTGACACGGGCTGCGGCATTGCGGACATCAAAAAGGCAATGGAGCCGCTGTTCACCACGGCACCGTCCGAAGAACGGGCAGGACTGGGTTTTGCGGTAATGCAGAGCTTTACGGACAAGGTCAGTGTACGTTCATCCGTGGGAAAAGGCACGACTGTGACATTTCAGAAGCATTTGAGCTGTAGGGTGAGCAATGGATGAGAGAGAACATACCGTTGCGGACAATCTGGGCTTAGTCCATGCCTGTGCCAAGCGGTTCAAGGGACGGGGCATGGAATACGATGACCTGTATCAGGCAGGGTGTCTGGGGCTGGTGAAAGCGGCAGACCACTTTGACCCTGCACTGGGGTATCAGTTTTCGACGTATGCGGTACCGGTCATCATCGGAGAAATCAAGCGTTTGTTTCGTGACGGAGGAGCCGTAAAGATTTCCCGTGGTCTGAAAGAGCTTTCCCTGAAAGTCAGTCGGGAGGTACAGCAGTTTGCCCTGAGCAACGGCAGGGAGCCGACTGTCAAGGAGCTGGCACAGCGTCTGCACATTGAACCCGAACAGGTTTCGGAAGCACTGTCCGCCTCCATGCAGCCTCTTTCACTGACCATCACGGACGAGGACGGTGATATACAGGCCGACATCCCCGTAGAAGCCCCTGATGAAAGCATTGCCGAGCGACTGTCCCTGAAGGCAGAACTGGCACGTCTGGAAGAACGGGACAGAACCATGATACACCTCCGATTTTTCAGGGGGCTGACACAGTCCGAAACTGCAAAGCATCTCGGCATGACACAGGTACAGGTATCACGCCGAGAAAAAAGACTGCTGTTGCTGCTCAGGGAGCGGCTGCAATAAAGACAATGTGCAATGATAT
>ONUD01000186.1 GCA_900320925.1 uncultured Eubacteriales bacterium | reverse complement strand
TTGCTGTATTTTTGTCACATTGCGTACAATAGAAACCCTCTCCCGACCATACAGCAGGTACTCCTTCCTCGGCACTGCCCAACAGCTTCATCAGCATATCCAGTTTTTTGATTTTGGCAGGGGCATCGTTAAATGTCGGCACTTCCTGATAGTAGGCATACGCTTTGGCATAGGCACAGGTATTATATGAAGCATTTCCCAACTGATAGCTGCATCTTTGCATCAATTCCTTTGCATTTCTGTAATCGCCTATGTATGTCAATTCCTCACGGGCAGCTTCCAAGCTTTCCAAGGTATCAATGGCAAGATTTTTCAGTGCCATGGAGTGGATACGGCTGAAACACTCCTGTTCCTTCGATTTTTCCCCAAGAGCGTGAAAAATATCTGCCGCCTCGATATACTCCTTGGCGGCAAATTTTTTTTCTCCCAGTTTTTGCATCGACAAGAGCGACTGGTCATAGGAATCGGAATACGGAATAATACTCTGAAACAGTGCCATCGCCTGTTCGGGATCTTCGGAATTGAGTGACATGGCCTTGCCGTAGATCGATTTAAGACGAAAGTCTTTGCTTTCCATAAAGTCCCCCAGTGCGGTAAACTTCTCGATGGCATCATCAAAACGATAGCTTTCAAAGTCATACACGGCTCCCGTATACTGGAAATAAGGGATGGCATATTTCCATACGCCATATCCCACGGCTGCCAGTACTGCCAGAATCAACAGGATCAGCAAGACAACTTTGGAGCTTTTTTTCATTTTTTGTTTTTGGAGCTGTTTCTGATACTCCCGCTTCCGGCGTTCAAATTCCTCTTTTTCAGCCTGTTTGTCAGCGGCGGTATCAGACAGAACAGGTTTTTCCTCATGGAACCTCGCCACCTGATTGGCAACAAATTCCGACTGTTTTTCAAGGACTTCCCGTTGGGAGTTCCTTTCCAGCCACGATTTTCCCACCCCGCAGTGCCAGCATTCCTCTTCCTTTGCCCAGTTGAAGCAGCCGCAGCCGCACATCCAGTAGTTTTCCCTGAAAACAGGCTGGAATGAAAAGCGTGTACCGTCAATATTGCTTCTGGAGCATATTTCCAAAAACTGCCTGTTGAGGTCGCCCTGATAAGCAAAGATGCTCTGCTGTTCGAGAGCGGTATCAAAGTGTCTTTGCTCGGTGTTGACCCACAGGTCATCGGTGGCATTGGACAAGCTTTTCAGGACATATTCCACGCTTCTGGTCTGGGGATTCCGCACCGTCACCCGTCTTTTGTAGCCGAACTCCTCATTTCTGGGAACGTCAAAACCTGTATAGGCAACATCCTCTATCCTGTCGATAGGTCTGCGAATGGCATCATAGCAAATAATATCAAAGATAACCGTTTTGATATTGTCAGGCTGGACATTCAGGAATTTGGCACTGGCAAAAATTTCGGCCTTGTCGATATCGAGTGCCAGTATCGTGGAGCAGATTGCCACCGGCGAGCCGTCAAACCACAAATGTACATTTTTTTCTTCCAGTATCTTAATATTTTCCTCCGTCATATGCCCACCCCATATGGTTTTTTGAACAATTTATTACTCATATTTTATTACTTATTGTACGGTCTGTCAAGTAGCTGCAACACATTTCATCGACAAACCAAGAGCAGGCAAGAATTTCTTGCCTGCTCCTGATAACCGTTATTTGGCGTACTCTACGGCACGGCTTTCACGGATGAGATTAACTTTGATTTGTCCCGGGTATGCCACCTCGTCCTCGATTTTCTTACAGATGTCACGGGCGAGCAGTACCATGGAGTCATCTTTCACGACCTCGGGCTTCACGATGATACGCACCTCACGGCCTGCCTGAATCGCAAAGCATCGTTCTACGCCGTTGAAAGAGGAAGCCACTTCCTCCAGTTTTTCCAGACGCTTGATATAATTTTCCAGATTCTCACGTCTTGCCCCCGGACGAGCAGCGGAGATCGCATCGGCCGCCTGCACCAGACAGGCAATAATGGTTTTGGCTTCGACATCGCCGTGATGGGCGTGGATGGCATGAACGACCAATTCACTTTCCTTATACTTTCTTGCCACGTCCACACCGATTTCGATATGGGAGCCTTCGATTTCATGGTCAAGAGCCTTGCCAATGTCATGCAGCAGACCGGCACGTCTTGCCATGGTAGGTTCCAGTCCCAACTCGGATGCCATGATCCCTGCCAGATAGGCAACCTCCAGCGAGTGGTCAAGCACATTCTGACCGTAGCTGGTACGGAAATGCAGTCTGCCGAGGAGTTTGACCAGTTCGGGGTGCATATTGTTGACACCCGCCTCGATAATCGCCCGTTCTCCTTCCGACTTGATGATAAAGTCTACCTCACGTTTGGCTTTTTCATACATTTCCTCAATTCTGGCGGGATGGATACGTCCGTCGGCAATGAGTTTTTCAAGCGTGACCTTGGCGATCTCACGCTTCACAGGCTCAAAGCAGGAAAGCGTAATGGCTTCGGGCGTATCGTCAATAATCAGATCCACCCCTGTCAGGGTTTCAATGGCACGGATATTTCTGCCCTCACGGCCGATGATTCTGCCCTTCATTTCGTCATTGGGCAGCGGCACGACCGATACGGTTGATTCACTGACATGATCGGCAGCAATCCGCTGGATAGCAAGAGAAACAATTTCTCTTGCGGTTTTTTCAGATTCTTCTCTTGTTTTCTGTTGAAATTCCATAATCTTGACGGCTTTTTCATGAGAAAGTTCATTGTCAAGATTGTTCAAAATGTAAGCCTTTGCTTGTTCGGAAGTCAGGCCTGAGATTTTTTCGAGCATTTCAAATTCACTTTGCTTAATTTTCTCTGCCTCTTCCAGACGCTGTTCGGCATTTTTCAGCTTTTGACTGACAGCTTCCTCTTTTTTCTCAAGGCTGTCGAGCTTTTTCTCCACCGATTCTTCTTTTTGTTGAATACGTCTTTCCTGACGCTGCATTTCCTTGCGGCGGTCCGTAATTTCATGTTCAGCATTGGTCAGCAGTCTGTGAGCCTCGTCTTTGCCGGCAATCACGGCTTCTTTTTTGGTTGCCTCGGCAGACCGCTGAGCCTCCTCAATAATTTTCTGAGCCTCAGTTTCGGCAGAGCCGATCTTGTCCTCTCCGACTTTTTTTCTGTACTGAACACCTGCAAAAAACGCACACACTCCCACGATCATGGAAACTGCAATAATCAGGAATATGGCCAGCACCGGATCCATTTTGATTTGACACCTCCTACATTTCGTTTTTGTGTTCCGAAGTTTTTCTGTATCGACTGCTTCCGGCAGTCTTGGAATCAGCTCAAAGGTGTCGCTGTCAAATATTTTTATTTATTTGTTTTATCAAAAATATCTCAACGACAAATGATTGAGATGATCAAGAACAGGAAACAGGATAAACCCCATCAGGCGGAAACAATTCTCACCTATCGTATATTTTATAACAATGACACCCTTGTTGTCAAGGCATGATTTTGCATTGAAATCCTCATAAAATTTTGTATACTTTGTCACACCGTAATTTTCAGGATACGGCCGCTGTAAATCAGGTTCGGATTCGCAATATGGTTCTCTTCGGCAATTTTGGCCACCGTTGTATGATACTTTTCCGCAATGCCGCTGAGGGTATCCCCGGAACGGATGATATAGGTGTAGGTATGCTTTTTCAGTTCTTCCTTTTTGTCACCGATTTTCTCCAGATATTTGGCATTGATGGCAGCCGTCACTCTTCCGTCAATGCCAATGACGATTCTGTCACCAACCGCTTCTATCACGGAATATGTCTCACCGTCATACACATGGAAGCGTTTGCCCGTATCGTAGTCGATAGGGTCAAGTACCTTGACAATATCCCCCACATGGAATGTTTCCTCGTGTGTTTCTTCGCTGTAGAGATGATCCAGATCCACTTCTCCGATAATCCCGCTGACACACCCTGCCGCTCCTACGGTATACTGCCACAGGGAGCATGGGTAAGAAGGCTTGGACGTTCCCCACTGGGCAAGCCATAAAGGATATTTGCCCATCAGTTCGTCCTTGTAGACATAGTTCTCCAGCCAGTTGGGATTCAGATAGACTCCTGCTTTGTGTCCTTTCTGCTTCATGTAGTCACAGAAAGCCTTGGCAATCTCCGTGCAGGCACGCCTCCCCAGACGGGCAATCGAACTGTCCTCCAAGTCATAAAAAATCGGCAGTTCCAGATGATGGTCGCCAATGCAGGACAGACAGTATTTTGCTTCCTTCACGGCATCATCCCTGCTTTGTGCATAGGAGTAGTGGTACGCACCGCAGGGAATCCCCAGACCCTGAAAGCCCCGGATATTTCTGTCAAACTTGCTGTCTTTCTGGCCGAGTTCCCAGCCGTAACTGCTGCGGACGATGGCAAAATGCACTTCTTCTTTGCTGATTTTGGAAAAGTCAATGTTTCCCTGTGCATAGGAAACGTCGATGCCTTTTTTGACGGACATGATGATTTCCTCCGTTTCCAGAAAAATTTTTTCTTCGGCGAAAACACCGAAAAACGGTGAAAACACGATGTTTTCCCGTTTTCTATCATATGACGGAGCGAATTTGATTTATGAATAGCATTTGCTATTCTTTTGATTTTGCGGTAAAATAGAAGGGCAATCAGAAATGGAGAGGATGTTTATCATGAATCAGGAAATGATTCCTGCACTTCGCAGGCAAATCATTGAAAAAGAATTTGCGGATCTGAATGAACAGCAGCGGGAGGCTGTCCTGCACGTCAAAGGACCCCTGCTGGTGCTGGCAGGGGCAGGAAGCGGCAAAACAACCGTACTGGTCAACCGTGCCGCCCATATCCTGCGTTGGGGAGAAGCCTATGAAAGTGACTGCCTTTACGGAGAGTACAGTGACGAGGACATTGCCGTCATGCAGCAGGCAGCCAACGGAGAATGCAGACTGCCCGATGAATTGGCAGACAGGCTGTCTGTGGGCAAAGTCTATCCGTGGCGGATTCTTGCCATCACCTTTACCAACAAGGCCGCCAATGAACTGAAAGAGCGTATTGTCAAAAAAGTCGGCACGGTCGGAGAAGAAATATGGGCTTCCACGTTCCACAGTGCCTGTATGAGAATCCTCCGCCGCTACGGCACCATGCTGGGCTATGAAGAGCACTTCACCATCTATGACACCGATGACCAAAAGCGGGTCATTCGTGACTGCATGAAGGTACTGCAAATAGACGATAAAATCATTCCTATCAAGAGTGTCCTGCCCGAAATCTCGCAGGCAAAGGATCATCAGAAAAGTCCCGAACAGATGAAAAAGGAAGCCGGCAAAGATGACAGACTCATCAGCATTGCCAAGATATACAAGGAATATCAGAAACGGCTGTTAGCGGCCAATGCCATGGACTTTGATGATATTATCTATAACACGGTGGAACTGTTTGAGGAGTTCCCCGACATTCTGGAAAAGTATCAGGAGCAGTTCCGCTACATCATGGTGGACGAGTACCAGGATACCAATACTATCCAGTACCAGCTGGTCAAAATGCTGGCAGACAAACACCGGAACCTGTGTGTCGTCGGGGACGATGACCAGAGTATCTACAAATTCCGCGGAGCCACCATTGAAAATATCCTGCAATTTGATACACTCTACGAAGAAACCCGTGTCATCCGTCTGGAACAAAACTACCGCTCGACCAAAAATATCCTGACCGCCGCCAACAGCATCATCAAAAACAACTCGGAACGCCACGAGAAAAGCTTGTGGACACAGAATGAAACAGGTGACAACAT
>ONUD01000183.1 GCA_900320925.1 uncultured Eubacteriales bacterium | reverse complement strand
TTACTTTATCGTTTGCCAAAACTTCTGCCAAAGTGGTAAGCAGTGGATAAGCCTCCCTCCGTGAGGGAGGTGGCAAAAACCGTACAAACGGAGGGATAATTGCCAATAACTTTGAGAATAGCGGCAAAGTATCCCCGTGTAATACACTTTCAACGGTTTTTGACGGAGGGAGCGTGGCGGCAAGGAAGTTTCCTTTGCTATGTCAAACATCGGGCAAATGTCCCCGTTGATACATAATTCTTTATCAGAAACTTGATTTCCGTGAATTTTTTTAAATAGTGCTTGAATCAAAGAGGAAAAAATGTTATAATGGGATGTATGCCGTTACCGCCTTTGCCAATAATAAGAGCAGGAGGTGACGGACATGGAAGAATCTCCATTGTCTTATGCAGAAACTGCGGAATGTTCCGACATGACCGAACGTATCATTGAAACAGGCTCGATTATTTCGGACAACGGACGCTATGTCGTACAGTGTATGACCATTATCGGTCAGATTGAGGGGCATTATATCCTTTCTCCCCAGAACAAAACAACGAAATACGAACACATTATCCCTCAATTGGTGGCAGTAGAACAGGATGACCGTATTGACGGCCTGCTGATTATTCTCAACACGGTGGGCGGTGATGTGGAAGCGGGACTTGCCATTGCCGAACTGATGGCAGGCATGAAAAAACCGGTCGTTTCCCTTGTGCTGGGAGGAGGTCACTCCATCGGTGTACCGATTGCCGTGGCTGCCAAAAAGTCCTTTATCGCCAAGTCCGCCACGATGACCATCCATCCTGTCAGAATGAACGGACTTATGCTCGGTGTCCCACAGGCCTTTGAATACTTCCAGCGGATGCAGCAGAGAATTACAGGATTTGTGACAGAACATTCTTCTATCTCTGCGGAAAGATATAACCGCCTTGCCATGAATACCGATGAACTGGTGATGGACATCGGCACCATCCTTGACGGTCAGGAAGCCGTGGAAGAGGGACTGATTGACAGTATCGGTGACTTGAATGATGCCGTCACTGCCTTGTATAAGATGATAGAAAAGAAAAAAAGCAAGCTGTCCAAAAAACACAAAACAGCAAAATAACAAGCGGCAGCTCCGTCTGCCGAACATACGGAGGGGTACATAGTATGAATCTATTGGAAGCTATCTTCCAGGGCGTGATACAGGGATTGACAGAGTTCCTTCCCGTTTCCAGCAGCGGCCATCTGACCATCTGTCAGCACGTCCTTGGTATGCAGGACAATAACCTGTTTTTTTCGGTCATGCTCCATATCGGTACACTTTGTGCCGTGCTGGCAGTCTACTTCAAATTAGTGCTGCGGCTGTTCAAGGCACTGGGCAGTATCCTGAAAAAACTGTTTACCAAACAGTTCCGATGGAAAGAAATGAACGGTGAGGAAAATCTCGCCATGATGATTATTGTCGGACTGCTGCCGCTGTTTGTCATGTTTGTTCCGATTCCCGGCACGGGCATGAAAGTCAAAGATCTGGCCGACCTGTTTGCGAAAGACGGACTGTTCTTTATCGTGGGATTGTCCCTGCTGGCCACCAGCTTGCTGCTGTTCCTCGGCAACAGGGCTTCTCAGAAAAACGAAAAAGGCAAACCCAGACGACGCTTCAAAATCCCCGATGCCGTCACAGTCGGTCTGACACAATGCTGTGCTGCCCTGTTCCCCGGACTGTCACGTTCCGGCTCTACACTGGCTGCCAGTCAGATGAGAGGCATCAACAAACAGGTTGCACTGGATTATTCGTTCCTCTTAGGCACACCTGCTATCGTAGCGGCGGCTTTGTTAGAGGGAAAGGAAGCACTTGACAGCGGTGCTGCTGCCAATATGGAGTGGCTGCCTGTCATTGCCGGCACGATCGTTGCAGCGGTGGTAGGATTTTTTGCCATCAAGCTGTTCAAGTGGCTGCTGAAAACTGACAAAATGTATGTCTTTATCCTCTACACGGCCATTGTCGGTGCCGTGATCCTTTGCATCAGCATTGCGGAATTGGCAATGGGGAAAAACCTCTTTACAGGTCTTGCACTTCACTTCTGATCCTTTCGGGCAGCATGATGGATGTTGCCCGTTTCACTTTATCAAAATGGTGGTGATTTACTGTTGGCAGCCAATCAAAAGGAAGCTTCTCCTGCTAAAAAAGCACCTTCCAAAAAACGCAAAAAGCCCTCTCCTGCCGAACTGAAAAAACAGGAAGAACTGAAAAAGTACATACGCCGCCAAAAACTCAAAAAGGCATTTGTACTGTTGGTAGTTTCCGTCATCCTGAGCCTGATTTTTCTCATTACAGGCGAAAAGCTGTGGCTGGTGCTGCACCAGTGCTATTGGGGACTGTTCAGTTATTTCGGCGTGTTCGTTCCCATTTTGAACTTGTATTATGCCTGGCAGCTTGTCCGAAAAAAAAATCTCTATCATTTCGTTCCGAGGATCATCCTGTTCATTCTCACCATTACACTGTTTGCCGCTGTATTCTGTGCATTCGGTTCTGTGGGAATGGAACTGAGCGACTATGGTACAGAACTGCTGGAATGCTTCCGCAAAGGGAGTATCGGTGCAGGAACAGGCATTATCGGCGGACTGCTCGGTATCCCCGCTGCCAAAATCTTCGGTGCAACGGGCGGCGGCATCATTTTGCTGGGATTTTTCCTGCCGGCACTCTACCAGACAGGCAAAATCCTCTTTGCCCATGTCATCGAAAAATACCGTGAACCGCTGAACGAAAAACTGGTCTCCACTGTCGAGCTTCGCCGCCGTATCCGTGAAGAGGAACAAAAGCTGCGTTCCGAACAGCGGCAGCAAATGCAGGAGGAATTTATCAAAAAGCAGGCGGAAAAAAAATTAGCCGCCGAACAACCGCCTCCCCCTGCTCCCGCTGAGGGGACAGGGTTTGTCGACCTGTTTGCCGCCCCCGCCCAAGAAACACCGCCTGCTCAAAATACCAAAGAAAAACTTGTCTCCAAATTCCGTGCCTCTCCCGATATTTTTGAAGAAGAACCTGCCCCTCCTGCCGTCAATATGGACTATATCGGTGAGGATATCCCCGTTTTTCCGAAAAATATTCGTGTGGATTACAAGGGCATTCCCGCTTCACAGGAAAACAGCCCCCCTCCCCCTCCCAAAGCCAAGAAAAAGAAATCTCAGCCTCCCCCTCCCCCTGAACCGCCCAAGGAACTACCTAAAGTGCAGCTTTCGATGGCAGACATTAAAAAATATATGGACGGCACTCCGGGGGAAATCACCTATCTCACACCTCCTTTTACGCTGCTCGAGCCACAGCCCCGTGAAAATGAAGAAAACGTGTCTCAGGAATTGAAAACCAGTGCTGCCACACTGGTGGATACTCTCAAAAGCTTCGGCGTGCAGACCCATATCACCAATATCAGCCGTGGACCCTCCGTGACACGCTATGAACTTCAGCCTGCCGCCGGCGTGAAAATCAGCAAGATCACCAACCTGTCCGATGACATCGCCATGAACCTTGCCGCTACGGGAGTCAGGATTGAAGCACCCATCCCCGGCAAGTCCGCTGTCGGCATCGAGGTGCCAAACAAACACGTCAGTATTGTCAAAATGCGTTCCCTCGTGGAATCCAAGGAGTTCCAGTCCGCCAAAAGCAAACTGACTGTGGCACTCGGCGTCGATATTACAGGAAAAATCACTCTTGCCGACCTGAGCAAAATGCCTCACCTTCTGATTGCAGGCTCCACGGGTTCCGGTAAATCCGTCTGTGTCAATGCCATGCTCATCAGCCTGCTCTATAAAGCCAACCCCGATGAAGTCAAGCTCATGCTCATTGACCCCAAAGTGGTGGAGCTGGGCGTCTACAACGGTATCCCGCATTTGCTGGTACCCGTTGTGACCGATCCCCGAAAGGCGGCAGGAGCCTTGAACTGGGCTGTCAATGAAATGCTGGAACGCTACAAGACCTTTGCGGAATATAACGTGAGGGATATGTATAGCTACAACCGCCTTGTGGACAAACAGAATGCCGAAGCCGTGGAAAATGAGACCGTGGAAGAACCGGAACGTACCTTTGAGGAAGATGAAATGCTGGCTCAGGCAAAAGCTGACATCAATGCCGATGACCCTCCCAAGAAAGTGCATAAGCCTGAAAAAATGCCGCAAATCGTCATTATCATTGATGAGCTTGCCGATTTGATGATGGCAGCCCCGAATGAAGTCGAGGAATCCATCTGCCGTCTGGCACAAATGGCTCGTGCTGCGGGAATGCACCTTGTCATTGCTACCCAGCGACCCTCTGTTGATGTCATCACGGGACTGATCAAAGCCAATATCCCCAGCCGTATCGCCTTTGCCGTCAAAGCACAGGTCGATTCCCGTACCATCTTGGATACGGGCGGTGCAGAAAAGCTGCTCGGCAAGGGCGATATGCTGTTCTCTCCCATCGGCACCAGCAAACCTGTCCGTGTACAGGGAAGCTTTGTGGAGGATTCCGAAATTGAACGGGTCATTGACTTCGTGAAAAATAACAAAACCGTAGAATATAATACCGATGTCATGGACGAAATCGAGAAAAATGCCGTTCTTGACGGCAAGGGCAAGGATACCGATACGGACGGCGATGCCGACCCCATGATTGAACAAGCCATTGAATGTGTCGTAGAGGCGGGACAGGCTTCCACGTCCCTGCTGCAAAGACGGCTGCGGGTAGGCTATGCCCGTGCGGGCAGACTTGTCGATGAAATGGAGCAGATGGGCATTGTCGGCCCCCATCAGGGTGCCAAACCTCGTGATGTACTCATGACCAAACAACAATGGCTGGAAAGAAATCTTGCCAAATAGTAAATTTTACAGGAGGTCTTTTTGTAATGAAACGTGAAGGACAAATCAAAGTGGATTCAGAAAACCTGTTTCCCATCATCAAAAAGTGGCTCTATTCGGACAAAGATATTTTTGTCCGTGAAATGATCGCCAATGCGTGCGATGCCGTCAAAAAATATCAGAGCCTCTGCCTGATTGGGGAAGCACAGGACGATGGTGCCAAACCAAGAATTGACATTGTTCTTGATAAAGATGCCAAAACCCTGACATTCTCCGATAACGGTATCGGCATGACCGAGGAAGAGGTGGAAAAATACATTACCCAGATTGCTTTTTCGGGAGCCCAGGAGTTCCTTGAAAAATACAAGGACAAGACCGATGCGGATGCCGGCATTATCGGCCATTTCGGTTTGGGCTTCTATTCTGCCTACATGGCGGCTGATACGGTAGAAATCCAGACACTCTCCTATCAGAGCAATGCCGCTCCTGTCCGCTGGGAGAGTGACGGCAGTCATACCTATGAAATCTCCGATGGTACCCGTACACAAAGAGGTACCGATATCATCCTTCACGTTTCCGAGGACGGCAAGGAATTTCTGGATGAATATAAACTGCGTTCCATTCTCCGCAAGTACTGCAAATTCATGCCATATGAAATATTCCTCTCCGTGGCAGGGGCAGACAAAAAAGACGAAGAAGAAAAACCTATCAACAACACCACTCCCCTCTGGCTCAAGGCTCCCAAGGACTGCACTACCGAAGAATATGAAGATTTCTACCGTGAAACCTTCACCGATATGAACCTGCCCCTGTTCTGGATCCATCTGAATGTAGACTACCCGTTCCGCCTGAAAGGAATCCTTTACTTCCCCAAGCAGACCGATAAATTGCAGGTCATGCCGGGAGAAATCAAGCTCTTCTCCAATCAGGTCTATATTGCCGACAATATTAAAGAAGTCGTGCCGGAATTTCTCATGCTGCTCAAGGGTGTCATTGACTGTCCCGACCTGCCGCTGAATGTGTCCCGTTCTTTCCTCCAGAATGACGGGGAAGTCGCCAAAATTTCCAAGCACATCACCAAAAAAGTTGCCGACAAGCTGACCTCTGTTTTCAAGAATGAACGCAAGGAGTATGAAAGCTACTGGGATGACATCTCTCCGTTCATCAAGTTCGGCTGTATCAAGGATGAAAAGTTCTATGAACGTGTCAAGGACATCATGCTGTACAAGACCATTCATGATGAATACAAGACCTTTGCAGAACTGCCCAAACAGGGTGACAAAGTATACTATGTTTCCAGCATGGACGTGCAGGCACAGTATGTCAAGATGTTCAAGGACAATGGCCTTGATGCCGTCATCTTAGAGCATAACATTGATACACACTTTGTCAGCTTCCTTGAGTACAAGGAAACCGATACCAAATTTGTCAGAATCGACTCGGAAATCGGTGAAGCTCTCAAATCAGAAGGCGATGACAATAACGAGGAACTCATTGCACTCTTCAAAGATGCCCTCGGCATTGAAAAACTCACCGTTCAGGCTCAGTCCCTGAAAACCACCGAAACACCTGCCATTATTACCATTAACGAATATGAAAGACGCATGAATGACATCAGTCAGATTTACGGCAATATGTTCGGTACGGCAGGCCCTGTTTCGGAAACACTGATTGTCAATACGCAAAATGATATCGTGAAAAAGCTCCCCGCCCTTGACACGGAGAGTCAGACCCTGCTGTGTAAGCACATCTATGACCTTGCCCTTATCAGCCAACGCAAGCTGTCTGCGGAAGAACTCGACAGCTTCATTGCCAGAAGCGTACAGGTGATGGCAATCGCCGCAAAATAACACAAAAGCCTGCCGTTTGGCAGGCTTTTGTTATGCACGGTATTTTTTGATCAGATCCTGCATCAGCAGGTAAATATTGGCGGCAGAGTTGCCGCGGGAGGAATCCTTGATGGCTTGCCGCATGGCAGCAAGCTTCTGAGGGTGCTGCATCAGCTCGGTAATCACCTCGGTACACTGGTTGCTTTTGGAAAGACGCACGGCCATGCCCTCTCTGACAAGGTAATCGGCATTCTGCTCTTCCTGCCCGGGAATCGCCTTGAAAATGCCCATCGGCAGCCCGGTGGCAATGGACTCGCTGACGGTCAGCCCACCCGGTTTTGTCACAATCATATCTGCCATTTGCATATATTTTTCGACCTCATCGGTATAAAACAGCAGTTTTGTCGGCTTGGAGGGTTTTTTATGCCGTGACATCCGGATACTGGACTGAAACCCTATGGGCTTCTCGATATTAAATTCAAACCATGTATTGTTCAGTGCCAGCTTGCTGAGATATTTGTCAAAAGTTTCATAGAGTTTTTCGTTCTTGCCGGTAATCACAACAATCTGGAAATCACAGGGCGATTTGACAATTTTATGGTAAATTTTCAGGATGTCCGTCACCCCGAAGCTGCCTGCCATGATTAAAATCACGGGAAGGTCAGGATTCATTTTTTCACTTTCAAACGCCTGCCGGCGGTCAATGGGACGGTAGAAAGACTGTTTGACGGGAATGCCGTAGGGATACAGCTTGGTGCGTGCAATCCCCCTGTCTACCATCTGCCGTATCATCTCATAGCTGGAGAGGATATAGGCATCTACACCGTCACTAATATAGGTCTGGTGAACCGCAAAATCCGTAATAATACTGATCACCGGCACCTTCATATGTTCCTTTTTTTTGAGGGCGGCTGCCATTTCCGTTCCAATGGAATGGGTGGTAACAATGATGTCAGGCTTGAAATCCTCAATCAGGGGAACAAACTTTTTACGGAACTGAGAAACGGCAATTTCCACGGTTTTATTCATTGCAGTTTCCTTGTCGGTCGTCCGGTAAAAGGAGCCGTACATCTTGGGTGTTTTGGTTGCCATGTAGACATATCCCTCTGTGACCGCCTTGTTCAGCAGGGGACTGGCATACTCGATGGTATCCTCGATTTTCACAATGGAATCGGGTTCTTGTTCCATGATGTAGTCTTTCAGTGCATTCGCCGCACGCATATGACCGCCGCCCGTGGTAGCGGATAAAATCAATACTTTCATAACATCTTCCTTTCTGTCATTTGATTATATTTCATTTTTACTGCAATCATGCTCGAATCCTGCCGATACAGTGACCGTCACGAACCTCTGTGAGCTGCACATTGGCAATCTCTCCGATACAGTCCTCTCCCCCTTCCACATAGACGGGGGTATAGTTCATCGTGTAACCCTCATATAAACCATTTTTGCAGCGTGTTTCAATGAGAACGGCTTCTGTACGTCCCACTTGGGAAGAAAGAAAGGCATGAGTTGTGATTTCTGTGAGTCTTGCCATTTCGGCGGCACGCTGTTTTTTGAGGTCGGCAGGAATCTGGTTGGGGGCTTTGTCGGCAGCGGTTCCTGCCCGTCGGGAGTACGGGAAGATATGCACCTTGGCAAAGCCAATCGACTGCACGAATGTCAGGGACTGCTGAAATTCCTCCTCCGTTTCACCTGCAAACCCGACCATAACATCCGTTGTGATGGAAGGATTCTCCCATACATGGCGGATATTCTGCACGATAGCGGCATATTCGGCACTGGTATAGTGGCGGTTCATACGTTTGAGGGTAGCATCACAGCCGCTCTGGAGTGACAGGTGGAACTGCGGGCAGAAATTCGGATACTGTGCCAATGTCTGCAAAGTGGCAGGATCCATGGATTCCGGCTCCAGTGACCCCAGACGGATCCGGACATCGGCACTTTCACACGCTGTCCTGACAGCATCGGCAAAGTTCAGACCATTATCACTGCCAAAGGAGGACAGATTGATGCCAATCAAAACGATTTCCTTGTAGCCGTTGGCGGCAAATGCCTGCACTTCCTGACGGATATATGCCAACGAGCAGGAACGCACTCTGCCCCGTGCATAGGGAATAATACAGTAGGAGCAGAAACGGTTGCAGCCGTCCTCAATTTTGAGAAAGGCTCTGGTACGGTTCACGAAATCATCCACCACAAGATTTTCATAGGAATCCTTTTTGGCATATTCCTCTACCAATGTATATTTTTTTCTGTCTGTCAAATAGGCTTCCAATGCCGGTATCAGGTCACGGCGGCGTTTGTTGCCCAGTACGATATCTACTTCCGGCAGCCGTTCTCCCGATTGTGGAAACGCCTGTGCCATGCACCCTGTCAGGACAATGACGGTATCAGGGTTTTCCCGCCTGAGACGATGAATCAGCTTCACGGCTTTTTGTTCGCTGACCTGCGTCACCGCACAGGAGTTGACAATGGCCACTTCTGCCTTGTCTCCCTCCTCCACCAGTTCATAACCATGCTCTTTCAGGTCACGGAACATGGCTTGTGTTTCAAATTGATTGACCTTACAGCCGAGTGTCAGGATCTTTGCTCTCATAGCCTTTCCTTTCATAGACAAAGTCGATAAAATCTTTTCCCCAAAATCAGAAATCATCAAATGATTACCAAATTCGATTTATTTTGCAAAATGCGGTTGACCAACACCGCAAATACTGCTACAATGGTGTATGAAAATTCATCATTTCGGAGGCTGACAAAATGTACAGGACAACCATTTTTTTGCAGGATCTTGCCCATGTCAAACAGTTTGTGGAAACGACCGCCAAATATGACAAATTAAAAATTAACCTGATTTCCGACATATACACCATTGATGCTCATTCCATCATTGGCATTGTCAGTCTTGACATTACCAATCCCATTATTCTGGAAGTGCCGGACGAAGAACCCTCTCAGGAATTTCTGGAGGATATGAAGCAGTTCATCCTTGCAGAGTAAGGCTCTCGTTCAGGCTTTCCCACTCTTCATACAGGGATTCCAGCAAACGCTGTGTTTCATCGATTTGTTCGGTGAGATGCAGCGTTTTTTCATAGTTGCACGCATTGTCCGGACAGTTCAGCTCTTCCTGCAAAAGATGGAGTTCATCCTCTTTGTCAGAGATTTCCGTTTCAATTTTGGCAATGCGTGCCTTTGCTTTTCGCCGAAGGGCATCTCTTTCTTTTTTATTTTTATATTCCGTTTGTTTGTCAGCCTGCTCTTCACGGGGCTTTTCGGGTGTCCGGAACGGACGGAACTGCACAAGGAAATCTTCATAGTTGCCCTCAAAGACCTCCATGCCGTTGGGTGTCAGATAGAAAATCCTGTCCGCAAGGCTGTTAATCAGATAGCGGTCATGCGATACCACTAACAGCGTGCCTTCATAGGCTGCCAGAGCTGCCTGCAAGGCTTCACACGAAAGAATATCCAGATGGTTGGTCGGCTCGTCCAGCAGCAGGACATTGGACTGTGACAGCATCAGCTTTGTCAGCAGCACCTTTGCCCGTTCACCGCCGCTGAGCGTGGAGAGAGGCTTGAAAACGTCATCGTTCCGAAACAGGAACCGTGCCAGTGTACTGCGTATTTCCGTATTGGTCATGGCGGGAAAGCTGTCTGCCATTTCTTCAAATACGGTTTTTTCACTGTCCATGCCTGTCTGTATCTGGTCATAGTAACCACGCTTGACCCCGACACCCCATTTGATGCGTCCGCTTTGAGCCGTGTACAGTCCCATCAGCAGTTTCATCAGTGTGGTTTTGCCGCAGCCGTTTGGTCCGAGAAGAAAAATTTTCTCTCCCCGATGCACCTCCATCGAGACATTTTCAAACAGCGGACTGTCACCGAATCCCATGGAAAGACCGTCCACTGCCAGTACATCTTCACCGCTCTGTTGCCGGATGTCCAGCGAAAACTGCATGGCACTCGGAGCATGGTCAGGTTTTTCCAGATCCCTGCTCAAACGGTCAATCACCTTTTGCTTGCTTTCAGCCGTGCGGATGTTTTTTTCTCTGTTCCAACGCCGCTGCTGTTCGATAATCCCCTCCAGACGGTTGATTTCTTTCATGGTATTGTCATAAATCCGCTGTGCCGCCAGACGGCGTTCCTCCTTTTGGGGAAGATAGGCCGTATAATTGCCCTTATAAGCAGTCATTTTTTTATTTTCCAGTTCAAAAGTACGGGAGGTCGTCTTGTCCAGAAAATAACGGTCATGGGAAATGACCAGATAACCGCACGAGGAATTGACAAGGTAGTCCTCCAGCCACTCCACGGAATGGGTATCCAGATGGTTGGTCGGCTCGTCCAGCAGCAGGAAGTTTGCTCCGCACAACAGAAGCTTGGCAAGCTGCAATTTGGCACGCTGTCCGCCGCTCAAGGCACTCACCGGCAAACGGATCTGGTTATCATCAAACCCCAGTCCCAACAGTGCCGACCTTGCCCTTGCACGGCAGGTCAGTCCGCCTTTGCGTGTCCACTCGTCATGCAGGTAGGCCTGACGCTCCACCAGTGCTTCCAGACCCTCACACCTGCCGCTGATTCTGGCATTGAGCATATCCAGCTCGCTCTCCATCTCCACCAGTTCACGGAATACCGTCATGACTTCCTCATAGGCAGAACGCTCCAGATTCCTGCAAACGTGCTGTTCCATATAGCCGAACGTCACATTTTTATGAATGACGATACTGCCGTCTGTGGGGGCATACTCGCCTGTCAGCAGCTTGAATAAGGTAGTCTTACCGCAGCCGTTCACGCCAATCAAACCGATTCTGTCATGATCCTGTATCTCGAAATTCATATTGTCAAACAGCTTTTGCTCTCCAAACTCCATTGCCAGTGCATTTACCGTCACGATTGCCATAGTTTCCCCTCCACCTTCCATTTTCCTCTTCATCATACCATTTCTTGACATTCTTTTCAAGTGTCAGCCGACAAAAAACACGGAAATCAAGTTTCTAATAAAGAATTATATATCAATGGGGACGTTTGCCCGATGTTGGATATGGCAAGGGAAACTTTCTTGCCG
>ONUD01000182.1 GCA_900320925.1 uncultured Eubacteriales bacterium | reverse complement strand
GGTGTATACCAAAGGCACGTTGCAGGCTTTGCTGGACAGCATGGCGGAGGCAGGGATTGACAAATCCGTCATTCTTCCGGTTGCCACCCGCAAGGGACAGTTTGATACCATCAATCAGTATGCCCTGCATATCAATCAAACGTATCACAATTTGGTCTCCTTTGGGGGAATCCACCCGGACGATGACGAGCCGGAACAAAAATTGTCATGGCTCAAAGACAACGGCTTCAAAGGCGTCAAGATTCATCCCGACTATACGGGGACATTCATTGATGATGCAAGATATATCCGGATTCTCAAAGCCTGTGCCGCCTTGGGGCTGAAAGTGGTCACCCATGCAGGCGAGGATCCTGCCTTTGACATCATTCACTGTCCTCCCAAAAAGGCAAGAGCGATACTGGACAGGATCCCGACAAAAGAGCCGTTTTTGATTTTTGCCCATCTGGGCGGAATCAACGTATATAAGGAAGTGGAGAAATATCTCCTTGGCACCAACTGCTATATAGATGTAAGCTGTTCCTTTTCGGAGCTGGGAAGCTACTGTGAAACCACTGCCAAAGAGGTGGTCAGTGTCATCAGACGGCACGGTGCGGATAAGATTCTCTTTGCGACCGATAGCCCTTGGAATGACCAGAGAAGCTATCTTTCCCACTTCCGTTCCCTTCCTGAACTGACGGACAGGGAAAAAGACTTGATTTTATACCAAAATGCACAAAAAATTCTCTCTGAATGAAAAGCACTTACATAGTATAGCACTTTAAAGGGTTAAAGTCAATTACAGTACCTTTCCTCTGCTGACAAATTTTACTTTCTTTATTTATGCAAAATGCTACAAAGTCCGCAGTGCATGGGCAGACCATGTACTGCGTTTTTTTGTCGGACAGGGGCGAAAACAGAACTATCATTCTTTGTGGGAATATTATCCTAAAAAATTAACAATATTTCATAGAAAGTATTTCAAAAGCACTTGAAATTTATCCAAAATTAAGGTATGATATATGTATCTGATTGGTAGTTTTAGTATAAAGGAGTTGTTATATATGCAGTTGGGCAACAGTGAAGTCAATGAGCGTTCTGATCTTGATTTGTTCCACAGCGGGGAACACTATCATGCCTATCAGTACCTCGGTGCTCACAAGGAAAATCGTGACGGTGTTGACGGGGTGATGTTCCGTACATGGGCTCCCAATGCCAAAACGGTCTCGGTGGTTGGCACGTTCAACAACTGGGACAGAAATGCACACAGAATGAACAGGATTTCGGACGGCGGTGTATGGGAATGCTTTATTGCGGATATTGTGGGAGTCTACGCCATCTATAAGTACAGTATCGAAACCTTTGATGATGTGTGCGTGCTGAAATCGGACCCGTATGCCTATCACTATGAAACACGCCCGAATAACGCTTCTGTATTTGTGGACATTGACGGCTATGAGTGGCATGACCAGAAATGGCAGAAAACCAAGAATGAGCATGAATCCTACAGCAGTCCGATGAATATCTATGAGCTTCATGCGGGTTCCTGGAGAAAATATGAGGACGGCAACTATTTCTCTTACAGCAAACTGGCAGATGAACTGATTCCCTATGTCAAGGACATGGGATATACACATATTGAACTGATGCCGATGACGGAGTATCCGTTTGATGCTTCGTGGGGCTATCAGGTAACAGGCTATTTTGCCATCACGTCCCGCTACGGCAGTCCGCATGATTTCATGAACTTTGTGGACAGGTGCCATCAGGCAGGAATTTCCGTCATTATGGACTGGGTGCCGGCACACTTCCCGAGAGATGCCCATGGTTTGGCACGCTTTGACGGTACCCCCTGCTATGAATATGCCGACCCCCGCAAGGGTGAGCATAAGGACTGGGGAACACTGGTGTTTGACTACGGCAGAAATGAAGTGGTCAGCTTCCTGATTTCCAGTGCCATCTTCTGGATGGACTATTATCATATTGACGGCTTGCGTGTCGATGCAGTGGCTTCCATGCTGTACCTCGACTACAGCCGAAGAGATGGGGAATGGGTACCCAATAAATTCGGCGGCAAGGATAATCTGGAAGCAGTCGCATTCCTCCATAAGCTGAACGAGGCGGCATTCTACTATTATCCCAGCGTGCTGATGATTGCAGAAGAGTCCACCGCATGGGCGAATGTTTCCAAGCCTACATATATGGGCGGTCTGGGCTTCAACTATAAATGGAACATGGGCTGGATGAACGATATGCTTCATTATGTATCCCTTGATCCGCTGTACCGGCCGTTCAACCATGACAATCTGACCTTCTCGTTCCTGTATGCATTCTCCGAGAACTTTATCCTGCCGATTTCGCACGATGAGGTGGTCTATGGCAAGGCGTCCCTGATTAATAAAATGCCCGGCAACTATGAAATGAAGTTTGCAGGCGTGAGGACATTCGTGGCTTACATGATGGCACACCCCGGCAAAAAACTGACTTTCATGGGAACAGAGTTCGGACAGTTCAAAGAATGGGACTATGCCGCCGAACTGGATTGGATGCTGCTGGACTACCCCGCCCACAACGACCTGAAAAACTTCTTCAAGGCGGTCAACCATTTCTATATTGACAACAGCCCTATGTGGGAAGTGGATTATTCATGGGAAGGCTTCTCGTGGATCTCCCACGATGACTATACACAAAGCGTTATTTCGTTCCGCCGTATCGACAAAAACGGCAAGGAAATTATCGTTGTCTGCAACTTCCAACCGATGCTGCGTGAAAATTATCGCATCGGTGTCCCCGTAAACGGTACGTACAGCGAAGTGCTGAATACCGAGTGGACAGAGTTCGGCGGTTCGGGCATTTCTAACGGAACGGCAATTGTGTCTGATGAAGTGTCGATGCATGGGTTTGAACAGTCGATTTCCCTGACACTTCCGCCGCTTTCCGTCATGTATCTGAAGTGCGTGCGTAAAAAGCCCAAGAAGAGAGTCAAAAAGACGGATACGGAAGCTGCCGCTAAAAAGACTTCCAAAAAGAAGTCTGCTAAAAAGGCAGAGGAAACCACAGAAGTGGAAAAGCCCAAAAAGAAAACAACCAGAAAATCAACCAAAACAAAAAAAGCAGAATCTGCCGAGTAATCACTAAAGGAGGAACCATTATGTATCCAAAGCAAGAAGTAGTGGCCATGCTGCTTGCCGGAGGACAGGGAAGCAGATTGGGTGTGCTGACCCAAAAACTTGCAAAACCTGCCGTTCCGTTCGGCGGCAAATACCGTATTATTGATTTCCCGCTCTCCAACTGTGTCAATTCGGGTATTGAGGCAGTCGGTGTCCTGACCCAGTACCAGCCGCTGGTACTCAATGAGTATATTGGCAGCGGTCAGCCATGGGATCTGGACAGCATGAACAGCGGTGTCAGTGTGCTTTCCCCATACCAGCAAATCAAGGGGACAGACTGGTACAAAGGTACTGCCAATGCCATCTACCAGAATATCAACTATATTGACAGATATAATCCTGATTATGTCGTGATTCTTTCGGGTGACCATATCTATAAGATGGATTATTCCAAGATGATTGCCTTCCATAAGGAAAACAATGCCGACTGTACGATTGCTGTCATTGACGTGCCGCTGGCAGAGGCTTCCCGCTTCGGTATCATGAATACCAATCCCGACGGCTCTATTTATGAGTTTGAAGAAAAACCAAAGCACCCCAAAAGCACCAATGCTTCCATGGGTATCTATGTCTTTAGCTGGAACAAGCTCAGACAGTACCTGATTGAAGATGAGGATGAGGAAGGCTCAGAGCATGACTTTGGTAAGAATGTTCTCCCCAGAATGCTGGAGGACGGTCAGAGAATGTTTGCCTACCAGTTCGAGGGCTACTGGAAGGATGTCGGAACCATCGACAGCCTTTGGGAAGCCAATATGGATCTGCTTGACCCGAATGTGCCGCTTGACTTGACAGACGAATCATGGAAGATTTATTCACGGAATCCTGTCGTGCCGCCGCAGTATATCGGCGAGGGGGCAAAAATACAGAACTCTCTCATTGGTGACGGCTGTAGTATCAGCGGTGAATTGGAATTTTCCATCCTTTTCTCCAATGTAGTAGTGAAACCGGGTGCTGTGGTGGAATCCTCCATCATTATGCCGGGCTGTGTCATTGAAGAGGGTGCCGTTGTCCGATTTGCCATCGTTTCGGAAAATACCGTCATCGGCAAGAATGCCGTGGTCGGTGCAAGACCGGAAGATATTGAAGATAAGGACCAGTGGGGCATTGCCGTGGTCGGTGATAACCTGAACATCGGTGCAGGAGCCAAGGTCGCACCGAAAGAAATGGTCGCAAAAGATATAGAGGAGGTAAAATAATCATGCGTGGTAACAGAATCTTAGGAATTATCTTCTCTAATCTCCATGAAAAGCTCATCAGCGAAATCACGGAGAGAAGAACCATGGGTGCCGTGCCGTTCGGCGGCAGATACCGTCTGATTGACTTCCCTCTTTCCAACATGGTCAACTCCGGTATCAATAAAGTAGGCGTCCTGACAAAAAGCAACTACCAGTCCTTGATGGATCACCTCGGTACCGGCAAGGCATGGGATCTCTCCCGACAGAGAAACGGTTTGTTTATTCTGCCGCCGTTCATGGATCCGTCGGACTATGCCAACAGAGTGTCCACGTACCGTTCCATCATGCCGTTTTTGAAAAATTCCTCCGAGGAATATGTGGTCATTTCGGACTGTGACGTGATTTGTAATATCGACTACCAGAAGGTCTTTGAAAAGCACCTGGAAAACGGTGCGGATATTACGCTCGTGTATAAAAGGGATGTTCTCCCTGCAAAACTGCATGACCCGATGGTGCTGTCATTTGACGCCAAGGGCAAGGTGACGGATGTGTTGGTCAGCCCGTCTATCTCGGGGACGTGCAGCTTCTATATGAACATCATGCTGATCAAGAGAGAACTGCTCATCGAATTAGTGAACAAGTGCGTCAGCAAGAATACCATGGACTTCAAACGGGATATGATTCAGGGAGAATACAAGAACCTCCATATCTATGGGTATGAGTTCAAGGGCTTTGCCCCGATGATCACCTCGCCGAGTGCGTATTTCAATGCCAATATGGCACTGATGAACAGTGAAGTGCGTGACGATTTGTTCAGGGGTGACCGTCCCATCTATACCAAGGTCAGGGATGATATGCCGACCAAGTACGGTCTGGATTCCAAGGTCAAAAATTCTTTGATTGGAAGCGGCTGTATCATTGACGGTGAAGTGGAAAACTGTGTCCTCTTCAAGGGGGTACACATCGGCAAGGGTACCAAGATATCCAACTGTGTCATTATGCAGGATACGATGATCGGAGCCAATTCCAGCCTGAGTTATGTTATCGTGGACAAGGATGTTACCGTCCGTGATGAAAAGACGCTTGCGGGTCAGCTTTCGTACCCCGTTTATATCAGTAAAGAAAGTGTTGTGTAAGATAGGGGAGGAGTGTAAATGAAGTGTCTGTTTGTGACAAGTGAAGCCCAGCCGTTTGCAGCATCGGGCGGTCTTGCGGATGTTTCAGGCTCTTTGCCTCATGCTCTGCGGCAGCGGTTAATTGGCTGCCGTATCGTGATGCCGCTGTATGAGGAGATACCCGAAAGCCTGCAAAATCAGATGCGTTTTTTGACCAGCTTTTCGGTGCCGGTTTCCTGGAGGAGGCAGTACTGCGGCGTGTTTGAAGCACGCTGGAACGGGGTCATCTACTATTTCCTCGATAACCAGTACTATTTCAAGCGTCAGGGCTTATACGGTCATTATGATGATGCGGAGCGGTTTGCCTTTTTCTCCAGAGCCGTGTTGGAAATGCTGCCGTTCATCGACTTCAAGCCGGACATCATTCACTGCAACGACTGGCAGACGGCACTGGTGCCGACTTACTATAACCTGTTCTACTCCCAGTATGACTGGTACAGGGGCATCAAATCTGTCTTTACCATCCACAATATCCAGTATCAGGGCAAGTATGGTCCCGAACTCTATGAGGATGTGGTCGGTATCCCTCCCCACGGCCGTTCCATTCTGGATTGTGATGGCTGCATCAACTTCATGAAAGGTGCCATCGAAACCGCTAACCGTGTGACGACCGTCAGCCCCAGCTATTCTTGGGAGATCCGTGACCCGTGGTTCTCGCACGGTCTGGATTCCATTCTTAATGCACGGGCTTGGAAAATCAGGGGCATCCTTAATGGAATTGATAATGCCGCCTATGACCCTGCTACCGATATCCATCTCTATGAACACTACACGCCGGAAGATCTTTCCGGCAAGGCCGTCAATAAACAAAAATTGCAGGAACGCCTTGGACTGGAGCAAAATGCCGAAATTCCCATCATTGCCATGGTGACCAGACTGGTTTCTCATAAAGGTCTTGATTTGGTGAAAAATGCCCTTGACCAACTGATGCGGGAAGAATACGTGCAGTTTGTTATACTGGGTTCTGGTGACTGGGAGTATGAAAGCTTCTTCCGCTCTATGCAGGAACGCTATCCGGGCAGGCTTTGTGCGTGCCACGGCTTCATTCCCGAACTGTCAAGGAAAATCTATGCAGGAGCGGATATGTTCCTCATGCCGTCCAAAGCAGAACCCTGCGGCTTGTCACAAATGATTGCCCTGCGGTACGGTACCATCCCCATTGTCAGGGAAGTGGGAGGACTGCGTGACTCCATTAAGGACAGCGGTACGGGAGACGGCAACGGCTTTACATTCCGCAACTATGATGCCATGGATATGCTGGTATGTATCCGCCGTGCGATTGCAGGCTACTGGCAGCATGACGGCTGGCATATCCTTGTCAAGCGTGCCATGTACTGCGACAACAGTTGGGGACGCTCTGCAACGGAATATATTAACCTCTATCGGGAGGTTATCAACGAGGGATAATGCTCTGCGGGAAATTGCAGTCATACCTTGCAAAAGGATGGCTGCAATTTTATGTACAAAAAAATATTCATATTGCACAAAATATCGGGAGAAATTATTATATAATTTTTAGGTTATAAAATAAAAATATGGAAACGATTTTATTGTAAAAT
>ONUD01000181.1 GCA_900320925.1 uncultured Eubacteriales bacterium | reverse complement strand
AGGACGATTTGGCATACACGGCGGACAGTATATCCCTGAAACGCTGATGAATGCCGTAACAGAACTGGAAGAAGCCTATGATTTTTACAAAAATGATGCGGCCTTCCGTCAGGAACTGACGGCTTTGTTCCATGACTATGCGGGCAGGCCGTCCAGACTGTACTATGCCGACAAAATGACAAAAGACCTCAACGGTGCCAAAATCTATCTGAAAAGAGAGGATCTCAACCATACGGGTGCCCATAAAATCAATAATGTCCTCGGTCAGGCACTGCTTGCCAAAAAAATGGGAAAAACCCGGCTGATTGCGGAAACAGGAGCAGGACAGCATGGTGTCGCCACGGCAACGGCTGCCGCCTTGATGGGCATGGAATGTATGGTGTTCATGGGGGAAGAGGATACCCGCCGGCAAGCTCTCAATGTTTACAGAATGAAATTGCTGGGAGCAGAGGTGATTCCCGTAACAACGGGTACGGCTACTCTCAAAGATGCGGTTTCCGAAGCCATGCGAGAATGGACAAGCCGTATCGCCGATACCCACTATTGTCTTGGCTCCGTCATGGGTCCCCACCCCTTTCCGACAATCGTGCGTGATTTTCAGTCGGTGATCTCCCAGGAAATCAAAACTCAAATCCTTGCCAAAGAAGGACGCCTGCCGGATGCGGTATTGGCCTGCGTGGGAGGCGGTTCCAATGCCATTGGTACTTTTTATCACTTTATTGATGACAAGCAGGTAAGGCTTATCGGCTGTGAGGCCGCCGGCCGCGGTATTGATACTTTTGAAACCGCCGCCACGATTTCTACCGGAAAATTGGGAATCTTTCACGGAATGAAGTCTTATTTCTGTCAGGATGCATTCGGACAGATTGCCCCTGTCTACTCCATTTCAGCAGGACTTGACTATCCCGGGGTAGGACCCGAACATGCCTATCTGCACGACATCGGCAGAGCTGAATATGTTGCCGTTACCGATGATGAGGCAGTGGCGGCATTTGAATATCTTGCCAAAACAGAGGGGATCATTCCGGCCATTGAATCGGCTCATGCAGTTGCCCATGCCATGAAAATTGCCCCTGCCATGGATCCCCATCAGATCATGGTAGTGACCCTCTCCGGCAGAGGAGATAAAGATTGTGCGGCTATTGCAAGATATAGGGGGGTGAACATTGATGAGTAATATCAAACAGGCATTTCAGAACGGAAAAGCATTTATTCCATTTATTACCTGCGGTGACCCTGATTTGGATACAACCGAACAATGCATCCGTGCGGCTGTGCAAAACGGGGCAAGTCTGATAGAACTTGGCATCCCGTTTTCAGACCCTACAGCGGAAGGCCCTGTGATTCAGGGAGCCAATATCCGTGCCTTGAAGGGCGGTATCAACACTGATAAAATCTTTGACTTTGTCAGAAAAATCCGTCAGGACATCACCATTCCTATGGTATTTATGACCTATGCCAATGTGGTATATTCTTATGGAGCTGACAAATTTATCTCCACCTGTCAGCAAATTGGGATAGACGGTTTGATTTTACCCGATATTCCCTTTGAAGAAAAAGAGGAGTTTTTGCCCTACTGCCATCAATATGGCGTTGACTTGATTTCATTCATCGCCCCTACTTCCCAAAACCGCATTGCCCGTATCGCCAAAGAGGCAGAGGGATTTCTCTATATTGTGTCCAGTCTGGGAGTAACCGGTACCAGAAGTGAAATTACCACCGATTTGGCTCAGATCATCAACGTGGTCAGGGAAAATACCGATATCCCCTGTGCCGTCGGTTTTGGCATATCCACCCCCGAACAGGCTCGGAATATGGCTATGCTTGCCGATGGCGTGATTGTTGGTTCTGCCATCATCAAGCTTCTGGAACAGCATGGTACCAATGCGGCAGAATATATCGGAGAATATGTGCAGAAAATGCAGGCGGCCATGGTGAATGTCCCATAACCCCCAAATAATAAAGGCAAAGAAAAACGATTTTATCCACTCGTTTTTTCTTTGCCTTATTTTTGCACTTTTTTCGCCTCCTGGCATAGGATAAAAAAGGGGGCTTCACGATGAAAACAACAAAACTTACATCATTGAATCAATTGGCGGTAGGCGAATGCGGGGAGGTCTGCACCCTGCCCGAAAATATCGACATCCGCCACAGGCTCATGTCACTGGGACTGGTGACGGGAACACTCATTACCGTAGTAAATGTCAGTCTTGCCGGCGACCCGAAAGCTTATTTTTTCCGTGGAGCCGTCATCGCCCTGCGGAACAGGGATGCCGAAACGGTTTATGTTAAGAAAGTCGGTGATTGAAATGGAGGTGTTTACCGCACTGCTTGCAGGCAACCCTAATGTCGGCAAAAGCACCCTTTTCAATGCCCTCACGGGACTCAAACAGCATACCGGCAACTGGGCCGGCAAAACCGTTGCTACTGCTGTGGGTGTCTTTCATACCGATGACTGCCAATTTGTCCTCACCGATCTGCCAGGCACGTATTCCCTCAACGGCAATTCTCCTGATGAAGAGGTTGCCGCCGATGCCATCATGCTAGACAATGCAGACTGCGTGGTCATGGTCGCGGACGGGAGCAGTCTGGAGAGGTGTCTGCCTTTGGTTCTGCAAGTCCTCGAAATTACTCCAAAGGCAGTCTTATGCCTGAACCTCATGGACGAGGCCAGGAAAAAACATATCACCATTGACCTTGACAGGCTCTCCAAAATGCTGGGCATTCCCGTCATTCCCACCTCTGCCCGTTCCCGCCAAGGCTTGCACGAACTTACCCGCACCATCCAAGCAGTGGCTTCCCATACCATCAACACCGCTCCGCCTCTTCTGCCTTATCCCCCGCCCATCCAAACGGCAGCTCAAATCATTGCTTCTGCCCTGCCTTTGGACAGTCGGCGGCTACGATTTTTTT
>ONUD01000009.1 GCA_900320925.1 uncultured Eubacteriales bacterium | reverse complement strand
GATGAGTGGCGGCAAAGTGCCGTTGCGGACATGAACAAGACCGTCTTTGACTGCCTGAAAGAAAAGAAGAGTGACTATCTGGTTCTTGATTTGGGCAGTGTGTTTGCCAAAAAGATTTTGAAAGTCAAAATGAAAGACGATGATGACCCGTACCATTTTACGTACATCACCAAAACAAGGGCATTGGAAGAGCATCCCGCATTTCTGGAACAGGCTCCGTTTGAGGTGCTGGATACATTCGGTGCGGAAGAGGATGAACTGCTGACAATGGCACTCATCTATCAGTATGCCGAACTGCTTCGGGAGCATTTTGACCCTGACAAGATCATCATTGCGGAAGTCAGACCCATGGAACGGTACATTGCCAAAGACGGGCATATCCGATACTTTCCACCCGAGTGGATTTTGCGGAAGAAAGCACAGTATTTAAAAGATATGTATGCCATTCTGGAGGAAGTACTGCCCGAAGCACACGTCATCCCCTTTCCTGAAACAGAGGTGTTGTGCCGTGCCGGTCACTGTTTCCACTATACGGCAGAGTATGGGCAATATCTGCTCAATTGTGTGCGGGGCATTGCCAACTCCCGTGACAGGGAAATGGAACAGGTCATCATTGGCCACATGAAACAGACTTGCACCGACCTGCTCCGAGAACGATATGCTTCCACGGTCGGCGGCAGGTATACTCTGCAAAACAAGGCGGCTGTGTCTGCCGAAAGCATTCGTCACGGGGAGCATATTTTTATTTTCCTGAATGCCGAGGGCGGTACAGGAGCGTATCACTATGATGTATACATCCGCAAATTGGCGGACAGCAATTGGAGAGTGCTGACAGACCCCGAAAAAACCGTTCTTCGCTATCGTCCGATTTGTCGGGGACTGTATCAGGTATGCATCAAGGTGACGGACGGCAATGGTATTTCCCAAAAACAGTACCTGAAATTTGCAGTGAATTAACGGAGGTGCATCATGAAAACCACCATCAATACCATGGGCTGCTGTGTGGCAAGAGATACGTTCGGTATGTTTCGGGGGGACGGCGGATTCGATATCCGAAAAAGTGTCACCAATGCCGGTATCCTGTCCATATGCAGTCCCAAAGTAACGGAAGAATCTGTTTGTACCGAGGAGGATTTCCCCCTTTCCCGAAACTATGTCAAACGCTGTGCCGTCCTGGATGCCAATAAACAGGTCATAGACTATCTCTGCGAGGAACAGGCTGATTATACGGTAGTGGATCTGGGGGTTCTGTATGCACCGTTCACGCTGAAAGTACGCAGGAAAGGTGAAACAGACCCCGATGCCTTTACCTACCTCACCAACATGGCCGCCTTTCGGCAAAATCCCGACTATCTGGACAATGCCCCGTTTGAGGTGCTGGAGAAATTCCGTTTTCCCGAAAACAAGGAACTGTTTTTTGACTATATTGTCCATTATGCTGCGATGCTCCGTGAAAGGATCGGTGCGGAAAAGCTGATTATTATCGAGTCGTACCCCATGCCGCGGTATCTTGACAAGGACGGTACGCTCAAAATGTTCACGCCTGCTTACAAAATGGATCCGCATGATATACTGTGCATTGATATACCGGCTGTCAATGTATGGCTCAAGGAAGCCTATAAACGCCTGGAAGAAGCCCTGCCCGAAGCACACGTGATAAAATTTCCGGATGCGGAGGTGCCGAGCAACATCAATCATAAATGGGGACTGAACCCTCTGCATTACGTACAGGAATGCTATACCTACTTTCTGGAATCGGTCAAGGTCATTGCCTGCGGTCTGGACAGGGACATCGAACAGCAAATGCTGCAAAGGCTCCATCAGGTGTACAGTGAACTGCTTCGTACCCGTTACAGTATGCCTGCCGACGGTGTATATGACCTGCAAAATCTGGCGGCCATCTCCTCGGAGACGGTACGCTGCGGACAGCCGCTGGTCATTGCCCTCCATGCCAAGGGCGGTACGGAAAAGTATACGTACCATGTCTATGCCAAACATCAAAATGACACCCAATGGAAGGAGATCGGCGTGAAGCACGGCGGCAGTATCCCCTATTCTCCCGATTATCCCGGCCTTTACCGGATATGCGTCAAGATGCAGGATACGAACCATATCATGAGAAAAAAATACTTTACCTTTGCGGTTCGATGAGGAGTAGCAGAACGAATATGACACTGACAGATATTGAAGAATTGAGAACACAACTGCTTGGCTGTCACAGCGTGCAGGAAATACAGCAACTGCTGGATGACAACGGCGAGGACTGTGATGAAGCAACGGCACAGGCTATTAAACTGGCTTTGGCAGAACCGTTTTTTCTCACTCAAAAAACGGTTGCCTGTCCGGACTGCCACAACCATGCCCCCGACAAGATTCTTGCCGGAGCAGCCGCTCTGCTTTCGGGCAGTAAGGAAGTACAGTTTGGGTGCTGTGAATGCGGAACAGTATTTTCAGGAGGAAGCTTATGACGGTTTCACTTTGTATCATCGCCCGAAATGAAGAAAATACTGTCGGCAAACTGCTGGAACAGGTGCGTTCCCAGAGCTTCCCGAAAACACAAACAGAACTGGTCTTGGTAGACAGCAGCTCCAAAGACAACACCAAATCCATCTTTCAGTCCTTTGCCGAGGAAAACCGAAAGGATTATCTTGCTATACAGATCCTTGACAACAGCGGCAGCAATCAGGCTTCGGGCTGGAACACGGCCATCAAAAATGCCATCGGAGATGTCATCCTACGGGTGGATGCCCATGCCGAAATCCCTGATAACTTCATTGCCAACAATGCGGCACTCATCGAAAGCGGTGAAAATGTCTGCGGCGGGGCAAGACCCTGCAAAATAGACGAGCCGACACCCTTTCGTGAAATGCTGTTTTTAGCGGAAAGCTCGATGTTCGGAAGCTCCATTGCAGGATACAGAAGAAAGCAGGAGGGAAAACGCTATGTTTCCTCCCTGTTCCACGGAGCATACCGCCGAGAAGTGTTTGCCAAAGTCGGCGGTTTTAACCAGGATCTCGGCAGAACCGAAGACAATGAACTGCACTACCGTATCCGCAAGGCAGGGTACCGTATCTGTCAAAGCAGTGACATTATTTCTTATCAGCATATCCGCCATACGCTTTCAGGAATGCTTGCCCAAAAATTCGGCAACGGCAAATGGGTAGGACTGACTTTGGGTGTATGCTATCAGTGCTTGTCCTCATTCCATTTTGTGCCGTTCCTGTTTGTACTGACACTGATATGCAGTCTGGCAGTGGCAGCAACGGGTATTTTATGGCAGCTTCCTGTCATGGTACTGCCGTTTGCTGTCCTGTTGGGACTCTATGCATTGGCAGATATTGCCATGACAGTGCTTGCCATCGTATCTGCCCCCAACAAACACCCCGTACAGGTCTTGCTCCCGCTGGTATTCTTTTTGCTGCACATAGCATACGGTATCGGTACACTGACGGGACTTTTGCAGCTCCCGTTCTGGAAACTGACACGGGACGGCTCTGCACAGAAAGAAATCGAAGAGGTCAAACGATGTGTCATAGAAAAGAGGAGAGAAAATGGAACAGGTAATGATCATCAGCAATGAAAAAAAGAATTTCATTGCCCGTATGATAGACGGTATCATGCAGATACCGAGAGAACACAGGGGCTTTGGCAAACAAATTTTCATGCTTGCAAAAAATGACCTGATAAAAACCTATAAAGGTGCTATCATAGGACCGTTCTGGGCTGTCATGAAACCGCTGTTTCAGTTGTTCGTGTACTGGTTCGCCTTTACCATCGGCATGAATGGCGGCCCAAGAGGCCCCGTTTATGATAAAATACCCTTCTTTGTATTCGTGATGGTAGGTTTTCTGCCATGGTGCTTTATGAGTGACTGCGTGTCAAGAGGGTCAAAGTGTATCCGTGACAACCGGCAGTTTGTCAATAAGTTATCCTTTCCCGTGTCCGCCATCACTACCTACACCACCCTGTCAAAATTCTATATCCATATTTTTTTGTTTTCCATTGCGTACTTGTATCTGATGATTGCAGGCTTCATGCCGAATATGTATAATATCCAGATTATCGGCTATGCCATTGCCATGTTTATCTTCTACTGGGCATTAACATGGTCACTCGCTCCCATGAGTGCCTTCAGCAAGGATTTAGACAGCTTTATTGTTACCATTATGTCAGGTCTGTTCTGGGTATCAGGCGTATGCTTTGATTCCTACAACATTGACAATCTGTTCTTTAAAAAGGCACTGATGTTCAACCCCATGACCTACTTCTGCAACGGCTACCGCAAAGCACTGATTTATAACCAGTGGTTCTATGAGGGCTACTATCACCCCGATTATGAAAACCTGATTTTTGGAATCGAATTTATCCTTGTGCTGGTGCTGGGGGTCATCAACTACAACAGGCTGAGAAAACGTCTGCCGGACGTGCTGTAAGATGGAAGAAACATTATTGCAAAAGCTCCAGCGTGTCAGGCTCGGAGATATAGGACATATTTTTCTGTTTTTGCTGGCGGTACTGCCGGCACTGATTTATCGACTGTTCCGCAAAGACCTGTGGCTGATTTGCGACAATCGGAATGAAGCAAGAGATAACGGTTATTGGCTGTACCGCTATATCCGTGAACACTATCCCGAACAGGATACCGTTTACGCTATCAGCAAACATTCCAAAGACTACGAGCGAGTAAAGGATTTAGGTGCAACGGTCAACTACGGGACACTTCTGCACTGGATCTTATACCTTACCGCCAAAAAAAATATCAGCTCCCAAAAAGGCGGCAAGCCCAATGCCGCCGTGTGCTATTTTCTGGAAGTACATGGGATACTGAAAAATACACGCATTTTTTTGCAGCACGGTATCATTAAAGATGATATGCCGTGGCTGTACTATGAAAATACCAAAATGAAGATGTTCGTATGCAGTACCTATCGGGAATGGCGATTTGTATCGGACACCTATCACTATCCTGCGGGCTATGTCAAGGAACTTGGATTGTGCCGTCTGGACGGTCTGCATGACTTTCACATCAAACCAAAACAAGTCCTGCTCATGCCGACATGGCGAAGCTGGATTGCCTCCCCCACCTCTGCATCATATGCCATCGAGGACGTGTCATCTTTCAGAAATACCGCCTATTTTCGGGCATGGAATGATTTTTTGCAGAGTGACAGACTGGCAGATATACTGGAACAGCATGACTTGCAGTTGGTGTTCTATCCCCACAGGGATATGCAATGCTTTTTAGAACAGTTCTCAATCAAAAGTGACCGTATCACAACAGCCAGTTTTCCAGAATACGATGTGCAAACACTACTCAAAGAGTCTGCCTATCTGATAACGGATTTTTCCAGTATTGCCATGGATTTTGCCTATATGAAAAAAAGGTTGCAGTACTACCAGTTTGATACAGAGGACTTCCGCAAGGGACAGTATGGACAAGGCTACTTTGACTATGAAACAGACGGCTTTGGCAGGGTATGCACCACTTTGGAAGCGGCACTGGACGAACTGGAACAAGCCGCCTGTGAGCATTTCTGCAATCATGACACTTACTTACAGCGTCATGAAGCATTCTTTGACTTATACGATACCAACAACTGCGAAAGAAATTATCAGGCGATAAAGGAGCTTGGAAATGGGAATTGATTTTGTACTGACATGGGTGGACGGCAGTGACCCTGACTGGCTTGCCGAAAAAAGACAGTATGACCAAACGGCTGTCAGCGGCAATACCGAGGTGCGTTTTAGGGACTGGGACAATTTGCAGTACTGGTTTCGAGGTGTGGAGCAGTTTGCCCCGTGGGTGAACCGTATCCATTTCGTGACATGGGGACATCTCCCAAAATGGCTCAATACAGAGCATGAAAAATTGCACATTGTCAATCACAGGGATTTTATCCCCCACGAGTACCTGCCGACATTCAATGCCAATCCCATTGAACTGAACCTGCACCGCATTGAGGGACTTGCCGAGCAGTTTGTATTTTTTAACGATGATATGTTTATCACTGCCCCTGTAAAAGAAGAAGATTTTTTTCAAAACGGACACCCTTGTGATACTTATGGACTGAACTGCATTTATTTTGTGCAGGACAGTGCCGGACATATTAACGGCTCTGACCTTGAACAAATCAATGACCACTTTCCCCACAGCAAAGCCGTGATTCGTGCCAACCGCCGCAAATGGTTCAGTCCCAAAAACGGCTTTAAAAATAATGCCAAAACCCTGATGCTCAGTACATGGGACTGGTTTCCCGGATTCCACTACAACCATCTGCCCACCAGCTTTCTGAAAAGTACCTATCGAGAAGTCTGGGAAGCGTGCAGAGAAGCACTGGAAGATACCTGCCGCTGCCGTTTCCGCAGCGGGCTGAATGTCAATCAGTGGCTCATCAAGTACTGGCAGCTTTGTACCGGCACTGCCGTACCAAGAAGAGAAATCGGACGTGTCTACCACCTGAAAGGCAATGACATTTCCGATGCACTGACCGCTCTGGAGCAGGGCAGGCACAAGCTGATTTGTCTGAATGACACCGCCATGACAGCCGATTTTGCACAGACCAGCACGGCAGTCAAACAAAGCTTTCAGAAACTCCTGCCGAAAAAGTCATCTTATGAGAGGTGAATCCATGAAATTTTCAAAAAATGATACATTGGTCGTCAAAGGCGTTGCCATTATTTTTTTAGTATTCTACCATTGTCTTTCTACCAAAGACCGGCTGTTAGGCTATCCCATCAGCTTTTTTCCCATGACGGAGTATCATGCCTTTTACCTGTTTGAAAGCATGAATGTCTGTGTAGGAATGTTTGCTTTTTTGTCGGCATATGGACTCATGCGTACCATTGCAAAAAAATACCCTGTTCTGAATGCCCGTGAAAGCATGACATTTCTCTCCCAAAGGACAGGTTCACTCCTT
>ONUD01000179.1 GCA_900320925.1 uncultured Eubacteriales bacterium | reverse complement strand
GTTGTCCGAGCTGGCCGAAGGAGCACGATTGGAAATCGTGTAAACGGCTACAACCGTTTCGAGGGTTCGAATCCCTCACTCTCCGCCACTTTGAGACGCATTGATACTGGCAATACGGTATTGATGCGTCTTTTTGTTGAAAGAAAGGAAGAGAATCACATGGCGGTAAGAGTAGGAATGGTATGTCTGGGGTGTGCTAAGAACCGTGTGGACGGCGAAATGATGCTGCATACCCTAAGGGAAGCAGGCTATGAATTAGTGGCAGATGCTGCCAACAGCGAGGTCGCCATTGTCAACACCTGCGGCTTTATCGAAGATGCCAAGCAGGAAAGCATTGACGAGATCCTTGAACTGGCCGAACTGAAAAAGGAAGGTAAAATCAAAGCCATTATCGTAACAGGCTGTCTTGCCGAAAGGTATCAGCAGGAAGTGATGAAGGAATTATACGAAGTGGACGCTGTTCTGGGAATCGGAGCTAACAAGGACATTGCTGCTATTGTCAGAGAAGTCCTTGACGGCGGAAAAAAAGAATCTTTTCCCATGAAAACAGAATTGCCCCTGTGCGGCGGCAGGGTCAGAACAACTCCGTTTTATTATGCCTATCTGAAAATTGCAGAGGGCTGTGACAACAAATGTACCTATTGTGCCATACCGATGATAAGGGGAGCTTTCCGAAGCCGCCCTATGGAGGACATCCTGCGGGAAGCAGAGGAACTGTCTGAAAAAGGGGTCAAGGAACTCATCCTCATTGCACAGGATACCAGTTATTATGGAGAAGATTTATACGGAAAGCCCTCTTTGCCGGAGCTTCTGAAAGCATTGTGCCGTATTGACAGTGTACAGCATTTGAGAGTGCTGTACTGCTATCCCGACAGAATGACAGAGGAGTTGATTGACACGTTGGCACAAGAAGAAAAAATTATCAAGTATATTGACATCCCCCTACAGCATTGCAGCGGCAGTGTGCTAAAAAGAATGTGCCGCCACGGTGACAGGCAAACACTGACAGCACTGGTACAAAAACTGCGGGAACGTATCCCCCATATCACTATCCGAACAACCATGATGACCGGCTTCCCCGGGGAAACCGAAGAGGATTTTGCAGAACTGTCGGCATTTGTCAATGAAATGAAATTTGAAAGAATGGGGTGCTTTGCCTATTCTGCGGAAGAGGATACCCCTGCTGCCCGCATGAAAGACCAGCTTGACGAGCATACCAAAAAACACCGTCAGGAAATCCTCATGGAACAGCAACAGGCTATCATGGCAGACTATGCACAACAACAAATCGGCAAAACCATTCCCGTCTTGTGCGAGGGATTTGACCGACTGGCAGAATGCTTCTTTGGCAGGAGTGCTGCCGATGCCCCCGAAGTGGACGGCAAGGTCTTTATCATTGCCGAGGACAAAAAGCCCAAAATCGGTGATATTGTGTCGGTTGAAATCAATGATACATTAGACTGTGACCTTGTCGGTATCATGCGAGAATGAATTGTGAAAGGTTGATGTTTATGTCTAATGACTTCCAACACCATCATGCAATAGAAGTGCCTATTCAAAGCAGAACGTCCGGTGGAAGAATCCTCCTGAACATCATTGTCTTTCTCCTCATCATAGCAGGGGGAATATTAGTGGCACTGAAAGCAGTCAAAGACAGGGAATTTTTTGAAACATACCGCATACAGATTATCAGCGGCTTCGCTGTCCTCGTGCTGTGGCTGCCGCTGACGGGCATTGTGTCACCGTTTTTTGAAAACAGCAGACTGAAAAGAATCTGCACCGTGCGGACAACAGGAACTCTTGTCGGCTATGCAGAAAAATATATCAGGGATTATGACCAGGAAAACAGTCGGAGTGAGAGCTATTACGAATATGCTCCGAAATATGAGATATATATCAACGGTCACTATGAAATCCGTACCATGAACGACTTTACAAGAAACAAGGGCTGTCCCAAAACACGGGAACTTCTTGTCAATCCCGACGGCTATGAAATCATGTCTGCCGATGGCAGAATGAGCCGCTCCCAAAAGGCAAGTATCAAAGCCGGAATAGGACTGCTGTTGATCATTGCCATCATTGCTGTCGCAGTGATATTGTTCTTGTTATAATTTGATTTGCAGCGAAAGAAAGGACTTTAAAAAAATGAATCTGCCCAATAAGCTGACAGTACTGCGATTGCTATTCGTACCATTCTATGTATTCTTTCTGCTAATGCCGGGTATCCCGCACCATTATCTGATTGCTCTGGTCATTTTTGCCGCAGCGTCCTATACAGACCATCTGGACGGCAAAATTGCCCGTAAATACAACATGGTGACAGATTTCGGCAAGTTTGCCGACCCTCTTGCGGATAAAGTGATGATTGTTTCCGCCCTTGCCTGCTTTGTACAGCTCGGTTTGACGAATGCCGTGGTGCTGATTCTCATTCTGGCAAGAGAGTTCACCGTCACATCGGTACGGCTTGTTGCTTCCAGTCAGGGAAAAGTCGTTGCCGCCAACATCTGGGGCAAAGTCAAAACCGTTGCACAAATCATTGCTGTTTTTGTCATCATGCTCCTGCAATACCTCATCGAAATACAGGCCATCGCTCCTGCGGTATGGGTCAATGCTGTGGGAGAAGGTCTGATGTGGCTGTCGGTAGCCTTTACATGGCTGTCGGGCGTTATCTATCTCATGCAAAATGCCGAGTTTATCAAAAATGCCAAATAACAACACTATTATAAAACTATTTACTCGTTTTGTAAACGATTTTTTAGTTTTTTTGTCAAAAAATTTTTGATATTATTTTACAATAAAGGAAGAGGTGGTTACTTTGCGATTTCACGAGAAATTACGGTTGCTGATTGAAGAGAGAAACATGACACAAAAACAGCTTGCCAAAGACCTGAATATTGCCCCTTCCACCATGGGAGGGTATGTGCAGGGAAGCAGTGAGCCTGATTTTGAAACATTGAAAAAGCTGGCGGATTATTTCATGGTTTCAACCGACTATTTGCTGAGTATGCCCACCGCTCCTGTCAGGAACCCTCTGGAAGAAGAACTGCTCAGGGTCTTTCGGGCTTTGACTGACGAACAGCAGTTTGTATTTATCGAACAGGGAAAAGCTTTCATCAGAATGAACCTTCTTCAAAACAAAAGAGCAATGTCATCGTAGTGGATTTTCACCGACAATAACAATACCCCCGATACGTCAGAACAGACTGATCTATCGGGGGTGCTTTATTTATGATATTTTCCGTTGGCATTGATTTGAAAGGCACGGTATATCTGTTCACACAGCATGACCCTTGCCAGTTGATGGGGAAAGGTCATCGGTGACATGGACAGTCTGACAGATGCCGCCTGTTTTACCTCGTCCGACAGTCCCCAAGAACCCCCTATCACAAATACCACATGACTGCTTCCGCTCACGGCAAAATCTGACAATGTTCGGGCAAGCTGTTCTGAGCTTTTGGGCTTTCCCTCTATACACATGGCAATGACAACGGCATTTTTCGGCAGTTTGCTCATGATTCTCTCTCCCTCACGGGCAATGACACTGCCAATCTGTGCAGATGAGGGGTTATCCTGTACTTTTTCCTCTTCCACCTCTGTGATGGCAAAACGGCAGAATGCCTGCAATCGTTTGGCATACTCCTGACAGGCTTCCGTCCAGAATTTCTCTTTCAGCTTTCCTACACATATGATTTGAACATTCAGCATCGTTCCCTCCGCACTCAATACAGAATCGTCAGTCCATTGTCCTGTGCTTTGGCAACGGCAAGCTTGAAGTCTACATTCTGTTTCATGCCGTCCATCTCCAGCACGGACAAGGTAGCCGCCTGTGCCAGATACGGGATATTATTCTGTTTGCTGATATGGGCAAGGACAATGCGTGTTGTGCCTGAGTGTACCAGTTTTCCGACCGTTTCGGCACAGACTTCATTGGACAGATGTCCTTTTTCAGACAGGATCCTTCTTTTCAGCAGGTACGGATACGGTCCGCACCGCAGCATTCCCTCGTCATGGTTGGACTCCATCACCACCGTATCACAGCCCCTGACAGCATTCCAAATCTCCTCGGTAATGATACCCGTATCGGTCACAAAGGCCGTTTTGCGTCCGTCAGCCGTTTCCACGGTATAGCCGAATCCCTCACGGCAGTCATGGGACAAAGGAAACGGCTTGATACGCATCTCCTCTGTTTCCATGCCGTCAAGGGTAATGGCACGGATGTCTGTTTTTTCAGTGATATACTCTTTTTCGGTCAGTGCTTCTATGGTACCGGCAGAAGCATACACGGGAATATGGTATTTGGCAGCCAGTACTTTCAGTCCCCTGATATGGTCGGTATGCTCGTGTGTGACAAAAATGGCTTTCACATTGCCAATATCCAGAGAAAGGTCTGTCAGTGCAGCAGTAATTTGCTTGGCACTGCGTCCCACATCCATCAGAATACCGTTTGTACCGGAGCCTATGTAGTAGCAGTTTCCTTCACTTCCGCTGAAAAGCGGGCAAAGTCTGGGCATATCATCATTTCCTCCATCGTTACTTCTTTATCACGTTCACACCTTGCTCTACCGCAATATCGTCAATCAACGAACTCAGCGGTCTTACATATTCCCTCATTCCAATATGTTCTTTTGCACTCAAATATCTTGGACTGTCATCCATTAAATAGAAAATTTGCCGTTGTTGTCCTAACATCGTTAATTTATCATCACTTAAATCTCTATCATATGTCAAAAGATGCCATACTTGTTTAATTTTATATCTTGAAAGGGTATCCTTGTCGGCAGATGATACTTGCTTCCATCTTTCACGCAATGTTCTTTTACATGAAATGCCAATACTCCAGCCATCTTTACAT
>ONUD01000013.1 GCA_900320925.1 uncultured Eubacteriales bacterium | reverse complement strand
TTGAAAACCATCGGTCTGCTGTCACTGATGGCAATGTGCGGCATGATGATTCCTGCCGCCGACAACAGTGAACTGTCCGTTTTTGACAACGTACTGGCAGACATCGGCGATGAACAGAGTATTGAACAGTCACTCTCCACCTTCTCCGCACATATGACCAATATCCGGCAAATCCTTGCATCTGCCAATGACAAAAGTCTGGTACTGATTGACGAACTCGGTGCAGGCACAGACCCCGTAGAGGGTGCGGCACTTGCCACAGCGATTCTGGAAAAACTCCGTTCCCAAGGGGCAAAAATTGCTTCCACGACCCACTATGCCGAACTGAAAAGCTTTGCACTGGACACCCCCCATGTAGAAAATGCCTGCTGTGAATTTGATGTCACCACCCTGCGTCCGACCTATCGCCTTTTAATCGGTATGCCCGGACGTTCCAATGCTTTTGCCATCTCCGAAAGGCTCGGCATTGACAAGGACGTGGTGGAACGGGCAAAAGCACTGGTTTCTCTGGAGGATTCCCGCTTTGAATCGGTCGTGCAGAAGCTTCAGGAAACCCAAAACGAACTGGACGAGAAAATCAGACAGACAGATGTCCTCAAAGCCGAAATCCAACAGGAACTGGCACTTGCCAAGGAACAAACCTTACGCAATGAAAAAGACTGCCAGAATGAGCTTGCCAATGCCAAGGCACAGGCAGAAACTATCATTACCAAGGCTCGGGCACAGGTGTACGGCGTTCTTGATGAGCTGGAAGCGATCCGCAAAAAAAAGGAAATCTCTGCCGAAGAAAAAGCCAAGCTCCGCTCCGACATTCGCAAAATGGAGGACTCTGCCGACCCCGTGCAGAACCGCTCCCAAGAGGAATATACGCTTCCCCGTCCTCTCAAAGCGGGCGATTCCGTCCTCATCTTTGACATTGACAAAAAGGCTACCGTACTGGAGGCAGGCAAGGATACGGTACTCGTGCAGGCAGGGATCCTGAAAACCAGAGTGCCTGTCAGCAATCTCCGCCTGCTCAAACAGGAAAAGGTCAAGCTTCCCCAACACAGCATGACCCGTACCATTCGGAGTGATGTCAGACGCACGGCTTCCACAGAAGTCGATGTGCGTGGACAAGCGGCAGTAGATGCCCTGCTGGACGTGGACAGAGCCATTGATGCGGCGGTCATGCAGGGACTGCACCAGATTACCATCATTCACGGCAAAGGAACCGGTGTCCTCCGCAGGGAAGTACAGAACCATCTTAAAAAACACCCTTCTGTCCGCACCTTCCGCTTAGGCGTGTTCGGAGAAGGTGATTCGGGGGTCACGATTGCAGAACTCAAGTAAAGGCGGTGCATTATGAACAAACGAAGAAAAAAAGGCTTCCGTACAGGCATTTTTTTATTGTGGGTCATGGTTTTTCTGCTGGTCATCACGGGCATTGCCGCAGGTATCTGTATCCACCTTGCCTTTCAGGACGACTATCAGGACAAATACAGCTTCCGTCAGAATGATGATACCCTCATGTATACGGCTCTCAAGGGTGCCGTTTCCGGTGAAAGCTTCACACTGACCGATACCCAAATCAATACCTATATCAACCATGAAATTCTCACGCAAAACGACAATATTGAAAACCTGCGTGTCTACTTAAAAAACAACATGGCAGAGGTGTATGCACGAATCCGTTATATGAATCATGACTTTGGACTGTATGCCAAAGCAAGAATCAGCCTTGATACCGTCAGCAATACCTTTGCCGTACAGCTCCACGATGCCAAACTTGGCAGACTCTCGATTCCCGAATTTGTCCTCAAGGACACTATCAACAACAATGTTCCCCAAACAGACAATGTGTCCGTCAAGGACGGCATGATTTATATCCGTTCCTCGTATGACTTCAATATCAACTCTTTTGTGCTGAATCTTACCTTCCAAAAGTTTGCCATCAAGGACGGCATTGTCACCTGCCAGACCAACAGTCTTGCTTCCGATGCCCTGTCCGTCCTCACCGAAGCCCTCAAAACCAAAGAGGGACGGGAACAGCTTGGCGAACTCTTCCATTCGGCTTTCTCTGCGGACGACCTGAGCAATTTCCATTTGGATGGTCTTGACCAAATCATTCCCGACCTGCGTGACCTTGACGATATCAAAGACCAGATTATTTCCCGTTTTACCGAGTAGGCTTCCCAAAGGAGGAATGAAAAATGAGCAAACTATCCTTTATTTCGTTTTGCATAGAATATTATGCACAGCATATCGGCAAAACCGGCAATGAAG
>ONUD01000178.1 GCA_900320925.1 uncultured Eubacteriales bacterium | reverse complement strand
TCACAGGAAATGCGGATATTGAACGGTGAAATTTCCATTCTGACATTTTCAGCAGTACTCTTGATGAAATGGGGAGCACTGTCCATGGAAAGTGTTTGATGAATGGTGTTGTCGGTATTATGCTTCATACTGAACGTCATTTCAAAAGGTATCGCATATTCTTTTTTCTCCACCGTGCAGAATACAATCCCTTCGGGTGTTTCAAGCCATGTCCAGTCTTTGAGATTTTTTTCCTCTGCCGTTTTCAGAAATTCATCATGCACTTCGACATCAATGCGGTCATATACGGCAAGCTTTTCTTTGATTTTCATAAAGCCAATCGTGTCACATTTCACCGTCATGATACCATTGCCGATATCAGGGTAATTTTTGAATGCCAGACTGCTCAAATCCAGTGAAAGAAACAGATAAAGTGTTTTTCTGTCATCACTCAAACGGCATTTTTTCACCGTACTGTCATTCACACGCGGATAATACTTTCCTGCCTGGTCACAGCATACCACTCCTATATACGGGGAGGTAATATGGTCAGAATACAGATACCCTTCGTCCGTAAAAGCCGTACCATCCTTTTTTTCTGCCCGTATGACGGCATAGAAGTTATTTTGATCGCCCGTCACGGCAAGCAGTTCCACTTGCAGATTCGGGTCGGACGTTGCCACTTCCACATTGCCCCCATGATACAGGTCGGAGGAAGAAACCATACCGGTAAAAAATTCTTTCAGCAGTTCCATTCCTCCATTGGCACCGATGACGGTTGTGCCGATAATCAGTGCGGCTGACAAGACTGCCGCTATGAGAGTCATACGGAATGTTTTTCCAAAGGTCTTTCTTTTTTTGTGCAGACCGAGATGTGCCATAACATTCCTCTTGACAGCTTCGGAAGAAACACCCGTATTTTCACACACAGTGCTTTCTTCAATGCCTATCACATCATCTTCCAGTTCATGGAAAAGCGTTTTAAACGTTGTTTTCATCACACATATCCCCTTTCGAGAAGTTTTTCTTTAATTTTAAGGCGTGTACGCCGCAGCTTGGATTTCACCGTTTCCACATTCATGCCCATGACAGCCGATATTTTGGATGTATTCTGGGAATAGTAGTAATACCTGATCATGATTTCCCTCTCAGGCATTTCCAATTCCGCTATCATCTGACGCAGATAGACTGCCATCTCTTTGGTTTCGACTTTTGCCGTGAGGACAAAGTCATCTTCGGGGTCATAGCCGTCAAGAGGTAGAGTTTCATACTTTCCGGCAGAAGTCAGCTTATTCAAGGCTCGTGTTTTCGCAATACGGCACAGGTAGCCTTTGAGTTTGTTTTCCATGATATTGCCGCTGTTGTTCCAGAGTGTCACAAACACATCTGTCACGACTTCTTCCCGATCTTCTTTAGAGAGAAGCCCCCTTGCCGCATTGTTCACAATCGTGGCAACAAGCGGTGTATACTTGCGTATCAGTTCCTCAAGAGCAAGTTCCTCTTTTTGTTTCAGTCGTTGGGTCAGTTCGCTGTCATCCATATTTCAGCCCCCTTTGTTTTTGGATTGATGTACATCTACTAATCATAACAGTACAAAACCGATTTTGGGTGCAAAAAACGAAAAAAAGCCCGATACACGCTGTATCGGGCATTAGGATTTGTTTCACATGAAACATTATTGCAGAATCTCTGTTCCGTCAATGGTGATGGAAGCAATCTCTTCAGGGTTCAGATTGGACCATACCGTCAGATTATTATAGTCATTATACTGGTAGTAGATAAGCTGTGCCGTGAACGTTTCACCGTTCGGATAACCCATCAAACGCTCCGCTTCTGTCCCCTCCATCATTTCATAGGAATACGGTACATACCAAACGCCTTTGAGTGTGTCACCGTTTTTCATGGTGATTTTCGTATCACCACTCAACAGTTTTAATGACCAGTCATTGAAAAAATCATGGGATCGATGTACTTTGTAAGCACTCAGGTCACTGTCCGTTGAAATGGTCATGGTTGCATAGAACGTACCTGCTTTCAGATTGCTGATACGATAGGGAATGCCGCCATACTGCAAGTCATCTGCCGCTGCAAGGTTGATAGAGGTCGGCTTGTAGTTCAGCTTCCACGAACCCTCAAAATCAATGGTTACTTTATCGACCGTTACCACGTAAATGGTACGTTTCACAATGCCGTTGTCTTGATTATTATAGTTGACAAAAGGATCTCTGTCTGTCTGAGCAAAGATAGTCTGGTTGTTTTTAAGACGGTCTTTATTGTCGGCAACGACTTTCTTTTGATGTTCCAGCACTTCAAAAAAATGCTCGTAATTGTCATTTGGTTCCCCATCATCCATGATGTGGATATTCACCGTATCTTCTGCCAGCACTTCATCCTTGTGCAGAATGTAAAGTTCTTTCTGGTGTACACTCATCGTTTCCCCTGTCAGAGAGAAATGCTCTCTGCCGACATGGTAGATCATCTTGGCGGTATACGGGTCTGTCAGACGCATATCATAGTCGTTGTCATCCCTACAGATTTCTGTTCCGTCATCCGCCCGCCAACTGTACTGATAATTGTCTCCAAAGTGAAACTGCATTCTCGTCCATGCGGAGGTGGAAACGTTGATATAGTCATAATCATTTTTATTATCTCTCATACTGCTGTTTGTCAGGGCAAACGGAAGCTGTTCGAGAACATTGCCGTTTTCATCCAGACAGTTTCCATAGAGGGACGGTGCCACCATCGTATTTTCCAGATCTTCATAAGGAACAAATGGTGTTCCATCGGTTTTCTTGACGGTCACGGCAGCCATGATTTGATTGTAATCTCCTGCAATGCCGAGCAGTTCCGCCTGTACATTGTCATTGGTCTTGATATCAACATTGCCGCCTGCATAGATACCATTGACCTTTTCGCCTGCAAATCTCTCGCCGAAAGCCTGATTAAAGCCGCCCATAGCACCCACACCAATCGTTCCGAGCATGGCGGCACCCACCACAGCGGCAATCAGTGTCAGTGTTATCCGTTTTGACAAGTGCTTTTTAGATTTTGTGAGTCCCAGTTCGGCTTTCACAGCACGGTCAATGCGGTCATAGCTGACGCCCGTCTGTGCATACACGGTAGCTTCATCAATGTTCTCCAGACTTTCAGGGAGTACCTCCATATTGTCAAACAAGCGATTCATTGCATTTTGTTTCATCTTGCATAGCCCCTTTCTATTAATTGTGTTTTCATTTTCTTTCTGGTACGGAACAGTTTTCCTTTCACGGTTTCGGCATTTAGTTGCAGCCGCTGTGCAATGTCGGTAATGGTCTGGTAGTAGAAGTAGTGCCGGAGCAGGATCTCCCTGTCGGGTTCGGGAATGGTGTCAATGATTTCCAAAAGGCACGCATTGAGGTCATTCTGCTCGGCTGTTTCGGACAGGGAGAAATCATCTTCTACATCCATTTCATCAATATCCACAATCACGGCACGTTTGACAGTATCCAGTTTATTGTAAGTTCTGGTTTTGGCGATACAGCAGAGATAGGCTTTCAGCTTATCCTCCTGCACCTTTTCGGCATTCCTCCACAGCGTGACAAAGACATCTGTCACCACTTCCTCGATATCCTCGGTTGTCAAGCTTCCTTTGGCAATATTATGAACAATGGAGGCTACCAGCGGCGTAAACCGTTTCATAATTTGCTCCAGAGCCTGTTCCTCCTTTTTTTTCAGACGCTTCACAAGCTTGCTGTTCTCATCCGGCATTTTTGGAAACTCCTTTCGTGTTTCTGAACTTAAGTCCTTTCACTTATAATAACAGGCAGAATGGCAAAATGGTTTGACGAAAAAGTAAATTTTTTCAGAAGGTTCCATGACCGAATCGGCTCATTGATACAACACGGAGAAAGAAG
>ONUD01000119.1 GCA_900320925.1 uncultured Eubacteriales bacterium | reverse complement strand
TTGTAAGAAAGAATCTTACATACCATGTTCTCTGTCACGAATTTGAAGTTATCTCCCATGACGCTTTTGCTGATAGGGATCTGCTCATAAGTTTCGTTGTCCATAAAGTAGTAGAGATCCCCGTCACTGTAGAGATACTCCATATCCTTTCTTTCAATAAAGGCGGTGGGGTACTTATCATTAGGGTTGAAAGTTCTTTCCACCACGGCACCTGTAATCACATTTCTGATTTTGGTACGCACAAAAGCGGCACCCTTGCCCGGTTTCACGTGCTGAAATTCGATAATGGAAACGACCTGGCCGTCCATTTCAAATGTCACACCATTTCTGAAATCGCCTGCTGTAATCATAAATTGAAGCCTCCTGATTTGAAATTAAGTCCATAAACTTCTTTTATTATACTATACCCCAAAACAAATTGCAACAACTTTTTTCTATTGACATCACAGAAAATCTATGTTATAATAATCACGCTGTCTTCAGGGCGGGGTGAAAGTCCCCACCGGTGGTAAAGCCCACGAGCAACATTTGTTTTGCTGAATCGGTGCAATTCCGATGCCGACGGTATAGTCCGGATGAAAGAAGATACCTTTTTTGTGTATTCCCGTCCGTACAGTGTTGCTGTACGGATTTTTTGTTGACAGCCAAATCATTTTTTGGAGGTCTTTTTCCATGACAAACCGTGAAACCAAAACCCACACGACCAAACTCGTCATTACTGCCATGCTGACAGCCGTTGCTTTTGTATTGCAGTACATTGAAGTGTCCATTCCCATCGTCCCTTCTTTTCTGAAGCTGGACTTCTCGGACATTCCCGAACTGATCGGAGCCTTTGTGATAGGGCCGCTGTATGGTGTCATCATCTGCTTTGTCAAGAATCTGCTGCACCTGCCGTTTGGCAGTTCGGCGGGTGTCGGAGAACTGGCAAATTTCCTGATGGGTGCGGTCTTTGCCTTCACAGCAGGTATCATCTATAAGCACCGCAAAACCAAAAAAACCGCCATGCTTGCCTGCTTGTCGGGAGCGGCGGCAATGGCGGTCATGAGTGTGGTCATCAACTGGTTCATCGTCTATCCTGCTTATGCACAAATGTGGTTCGGCGGCGACATGAATGTCATCATCGGTATGTACAAGACTCTCCTGCCTGCTTCCGATACACTGATGAAATCCCTGCTGATTTTCAATCTTCCTTTTACGTTTGCCAAAGGAATCATTGATGCCATTGTCACCATGTTCATCTACAAGCCTCTTTCCAATCTGTTTGTCCGCATGAACCACTCTCTCAACAAAAACAAAGCCTGACAGAAAAACACCTGAGATACTTCGGTTCTCAGGTGTTTCCTGTTATTTTTTTTCCTCTCGTCCGAGCAGATAATCCACTGATACCTCCAGTATATCGGCAAGTGCGACCAATTCCACATCAGTAACATATCTTATCTGCCCCTCCAGCTTTGACAACCCCGATGCATTCATATCTACACCGTTGACCTGAAGCTGTGCGAGCAGTTCTTTTTGTTTCATGCCTTTCTTCTTGCGGGCTTCTTCCACTCTGACACCGATCAGATTTCTGGAACCGAGTGCCTGTTTTCGCAACCTCATTGACAATGACACCTCTTTTCCAAATATTTTGCCTTATACAGCACTATATCTCATTATAAAGTATCTTTTCCAAAATAACAATAGCAATAATGCAAGAATATTCCTGTTGAACTTTGTGAAAAATATAAAATTTTCTTGATGACCACAAAAATCAGCATTCAAAAGAGATAATATTTCACTAAAAAAATTTAAAAATCCCTTGCATTTTTAAAAAAGATGCGTTATAATAATATCAATATGATAATATCAAACAAAAAATATCAAAAGGAGTTTGATTGTTATGAAACATACAAACGATTTCAACACTTTGACAGCCAAGTTCCAAACAGTTTTTGATTGGTTCAACAGCCTTTCCGTTCTCAGCCCTGATGACATCAAGCCTCATACTACACTCCATGTGATTGTCGATATGATCAACGGGTTTGTCAAAGAAGGTGCTTTGTCAAGCTGTGAAGTACTTTCTATCAACGACACGGTTGCTCAGTTTACAAGATTTTGCCGTTCCGGAAATATTCCAACCATTGCCCTTGCCGATGAACATACCCATGACAGCACGGAATTTTCCACTTATCCCGTTCACTGCCTCAAGGGTACTGCCGAAAGTGCTTTGACAGACGAAATTGCCGCTGCTGACCCTCATATCAGGGTCTTTGGCAAGAACTCCACCAACGGCTATCTGGAACCCGCTGTGGCCGACTTCATCAAAAATTCCGGCAAAAGTACTTTCATCATCACAGGTGACTGCACCGATATGTGCGTCATACAGTTTGCCCTCACTCTCAAAGCCGATTGCAACAGAAGAAATGTTCCCTGCCGTGTGATCGTCCCCTATGACCTGACAGCCACCTGCTCTCTGCCAAACCATGACCCCGAACTGGCAGAACTCATGGCTCTCTATATCATGCATACCAACGGCATTGAAATTGTCACCACCATTGGAAAGGAGCCTCTCCAATGAATCCAACTTATTCCTACAAGGATTTCAAAAGTGTCAAAGGCAAAGATTTCTGGAGTGTCGGCTATTTCGGTACAAATATGTATGCTATCTCTCATTATCAATTCGGCTCCAGTGCCGGCAATGGCTACACGGAGATATTCAAAATCTCCAAAGAGGAATTTGACGCTTTCCCGGATAATCTGCCTGAAATCAAAGAAAAATTCGGTAATTGGTTTGCCGCCATGCATTTCCGTCTGTGCAGTGACTATACCGAAAACGTGTCAACCTTTACCAAAGAACACTATGATAACATCTGAAAGGAGCTGTTACTATGGCTTACAATAAAATCAATCTGACCATGCTGACCGACTTTTATGAACTGACCATGGCAGGCGGTTACTTTGAAAACGGTATGAAAGACATTACCGCTACCTTTGATATGTTCTATCGGAGAAACCCCGACAAGGGCGGTTTTGCCATCATGGCAGGACTGGAACAGGCTGTCGAATACCTCCAAAACCTGACTTTCACCGATGACGATATTGCTTTTCTCAGAACGAAAAATATCTTCAGTGAACCGTTCCTTGAATACCTCCGAAATTTCCAATTTGCGTGTGATGTTTGGGCAGTGGAAGAAGGTACCCCTATCTTCCCTCATGAACCTATCGTGACCGTAAGAGGTCCCATCATTCAGGCTCAGTTAGTGGAAACCATGATTCTCTTGACAATCAATCACCAAAGCCTTATCGCTACTAAAGCCAACAGAATTGTCCGTGCGGCTGACGGGCGTGGTGTCATGGAATTCGGTTCAAGGCGTGCCCACAGCTATGACGGTGCGGTGTTCGGGGCAAGAGCGGCTTATATCGGCGGCTGTATCGGTACTGCCTGCACCATCTCCGACAGGGATTTCGGTGTTCCTGCCCTCGGTACCATGGCTCACAGCTGGATCCAGTCCTTTGACACGGAATATGAAGCATTCTGTGCCTATGCCAGACGTTATCCCCATGCCTGCACGCTTCTGGTCGATACCTACAACGTCCTGAAATCGGGCATTCCCAATGCCATCAAGGCATTCAATGAAATTCTGCTTCCCATGGGCTGCCGTCCGAAGGGAATCCGCATTGACAGCGGCGACATTACCTATCTGTCGAAAAAAGCAAGAAAAATGCTCGATGAAGCAGGCTTCCCCGACTGCCAGATTTGTGCCTCGAACTCGCTTGATGAATACATCATTGCCGATATGCTCCGACAGGGTGCCAAAATCGACAGCTTCGGTGTCGGTGAAAGGCTGATTACGGCAAGCTCCGAACCTGTATTCGGCGGTGTTTACAAGGTCGTTTCTATCTGCAAGAACGGGACAGAAATACCCAAAATCAAAATCAGTGAAAATGTCGCTAAAATCACCAACCCCTGCTTCAAGAATCTCTACCGCCTGTATGACCGAGAAACTGACAAAGCTATCGCCGATGTGCTGACCCTGTTTGACGAGGAAATTGATGATACCAAGCCCTATACCATCTTCGACCCTGAGCATACATGGAAACGCAAGACCCTGACCAATTTCCGTGCGGTCAGACTTCGCCGTCAGATTTTTGACAAAGGTACGCTCTGCTATGAACTTCCCACCATACAACAAATCCGTCAGCACTGCCAACAGCAATTGGATACACTCTGGGACGAGGTCAAACGATTTGAAAATCCACACACCTACTATGTTGATTTATCCGAGCCACTCTGGAACAAAAAGCAGGAACTCCTGCAAAACAAGCCTTAAAAAAACAATCCCCTTGAGAGCTTTCCTCTCAAGGGGAATTGTCATTTTTCAAATAATCTTTCGGCTGAAAGTAGGACGTGAACCATACATCAGGTGCGGTAAATGTCCTTCCGTCAAGATAAGAAAG
>ONUD01000172.1 GCA_900320925.1 uncultured Eubacteriales bacterium | reverse complement strand
GGACTGGCATCTTTCGGACGCTGTACGGGTGAAGTCTGCACGGAGGTATAGCCTGCTTCGGCGATTGCCTGCATATTGTCCTTAATGGCATTGAAAGACCAGTTCCACGCATGGAGAATCAGCCCCTCCCCCACGTTGTCCAGCAAGCCATAATCGGAAGCTGCTTCCACGGGTGTAGACAGCACGTTGGCTCCCAGTCCCGTAAAGGCAGATGTCACCATTGCCGCAGACAACAGCAGACTGGTCATTTTCCCCCCTAAACGGAAACGGGAAACAGTTGTTTGTTTACTCATTTCTATCACTCCTCAAATCATGTTCGGGGATAGGCTCTATGCCCCTTTGGACAGTACCGCAAACTGTCCCATATGCCTATCCCTTTTATCACCTGTATTGTATCACCAAAAAGATTCATTTGTAAAGCGGAGCAAAATCGACCAACTTTTTTCATATTTCCGTCCCTTATTCCAAGAAAGGAATTTTATCCGCCAATTGCATTAGAAAATCACAGCAAAAAATTAGTGAATATGTCTAACAGAAATTCCCTGTTTAGTCATATTCACTAATTTTTTAATATATCTATAAGTAATTTTGCTAATTTTTATTTTTATCAAAATGCATAATTTTGTGTATATAAAAGAAACAAAATATGTATATTTTGTAAATAAATCTTGAATTTTTTTAAGACTCACACCACCTGAAAGAGATAGAATTTCAGATAATCGGTTTCCGGCACGTTCCAGAGGATGGGATGGTCAGGGGACTGCTGACGGGCTTCAATCTGCCGCAGGGAGACGTGTGCATCAAAGGCGGCACTTCGGAGCATGGAGCGGAACAGCTCGTCTTTCATGAAATGGGAGCAGGAGCAGGTGGCAAGGTATCCGCCTCTCGGCAGAAGCTTCATGGCACGCAGATTAATTTCCTTGTAGCCTCTGACGGCACTGTCGATAGTGGCACGGGATTTGGTAAAGGCAGGCGGGTCAAGGATAATGAAGTCATATTTTTCATCAGGCGGCATATTGGGAAGCAAATCAAAGACATTGGCCGTTTTGAAAGACATTTTGTTGTCCAGACCGTTGAGAGCGGCATTGTTCCGTGCCATCGCCACGGCATCGGCAGAAATATCCACGGCACAGACGTGTTCAGCCCCGCCCTTTGCGGCATTAAGGGCAAACGAACCCGTATGGGTAAAGCAGTCCAGTACCTTTCTGCCTTTGGCAAGTTTGGCAACCGCCTGACGGTTGTATTTCTGGTCAAGGAAGAAGCCTGTTTTCTGACCGTTTTCATAGTCGACATGATATTGTATGCCATTTTCGGTCATCATGACCTCTGTGCTGTCAGCATTCCCGCAATAAAAACCTTTGTTTTCCTCCATGCCCTCCAGTTTTCGGATAGCCACGTCATTTCGTTCATAGATAGCTCTGACATTCTGCCCATCCTCGTTCAGCACTTTCAAAAGCAGCGGAAATATCACGTCCTTGCGTTGTTCGATTCCAAGAGAAAGCGTCTGTGTCACAAGAATATCCTCAAACCTGTCAACCGTCAGTCCCGGGAATGTATCTGCTTCGCCGAAAATCACACGGCAGCAATTGGTATCACCGCCCATGACGGTTTTCCGGTAGTCCCATGCATAGCGAATCCGTCTTTCAAAGAAGGCAGCATCAAATTTGTCATTGGCATTGGTGGAAATCAAACGGATTTTAATTTTGGAATGGTCATTGAAGAACCCCGTGCCAAGATAGCGGTTCTTTTCCGACACGACATCTGCCAGACAGCCATTTTCCGGCTTGCCCTTGATATGAACCAATTCTCCGTCATACACCCACGGATGACCCTGCAAAAGACTTGCCTCCGCCTTTTTCGATACCGTAATCTGCACATACTCTCTTCCTTTAAAAGACATACAAACCCCTCCCATTGTACATTGTACATTGATTATAGCAGTTTGGATGAGGTATTTCAACAAAAAAAGGCAGTTTTTTTGGTAAAGCTTACGAATTTTTGAAAGGATGGCATTTTTCGGTTTTTTTTCAAAAAAAATAATCAAAAATTTACGAAAAATCCTTGTATTTGAATTTGAAAATTAGTATAATAGTGTAAAGACGGGGAACATTGTAGCTGATGTACCCCGAAAATTCTATTCAGATATGGAGGAATATCAATGGCAGATAATATCCCTTTCAAGGGGACTCAGGAACAGGAACAAAAGCTTCTTGAAGTTATCGCTCAAAACAAGGACTTACCGGGTGCCTTGCTCCCTGTACTTCATGAAGCACAGGAAATCTACGGGTATCTTCCCATTGAGGTACAGCAGATGGTTGCTGACGGATTGGGTATATCACTCAGTGAAGTGTACGGTGTGGCAACGTTCTATTCCCGCTTCAGCCTGACCCCTAAGGGCAAGCACAGAATCAGTGTCTGTCTGGGTACGGCATGCTATGTCAAGGGTGCCGACAAGGTACTGGCAGCCGTGGAAAAGAAGCTCGGCATCAAGAGCGGTGAATGCACACCCGACGGACTGTTCTCTATCGACTCCTGCCGTTGTGTGGGTGCGTGCGGTCTGGCACCTGTCATGATGGTCGATGAAGAGGTCTACGGTAAGCTGACCCCTGAAAGTGTGGAAAAAATCCTTGACAAATATATCGCAGAAGAAGGGGGAAGTAACTCATGACACTGGAAGAACTCAATAAAATCAAAAATGAATACAAAGACCTTGTAAAAGTCCGTAAAGTCATTGCCGAAGAAGGCGAAAAGCTGGCAAAGAAAACAGGTTACCGCAAACAGGTGCTGGTATGCGGGGGTACAGGCTGTACCTCTTCCGGCAGCAAAAAGGTTCTCAAGGCTCTCGAAGAAGCTCTGGTAGAAAATGACATCAAAGATGTACTCGTCGTTCGTACAGGCTGCTTTGGCCTTTGCTCGCTCGGCCCGATTATGATTGTTTATCCGGAAGGTGTTTTCTATTCACAGGTAACTCCCGAGGGCGTTAAGAGAATCGTGAAGGAACACCTGAAAGAGGGCGGCAACGTTGTGAAAGAGCTGCTTTATCAGGAAACCGTAAAGGAAGACGGCTCCATCATTTCTCTGATGGAAACCAACTTCTATAAAAAACAGCGTCGTGTCGCCCTCAGAAACTGCGGCGGCATCGATCCGGAAAATATCAACGAATATATCGGTACCAGCGGCTATCAGGCACTTGCCAAAGTACTCCTGACTCCCATGTCCCCCGATGAGGTCATTCAGGAAGTCCTGGATTCGGGACTCAGAGGCAGAGGCGGCGGCGGCTTCCCGACAGGCAGAAAGTGGATGTTCGCCAAGGCAAGCCCCGGAGATGTCAAATATGTCTGCTGTAATGCCGATGAAGGCGATCCCGGTGCATTCATGGATCGTTCCATCCTGGAAGGCGACCCGCAGTGCATTATTGAAGCCATGACCATCGCCGGTTATGCCATCGGTGCGTGCAGAGGATTTGTGTACGTCCGTGCAGAGTATCCCATCGCCGTTGAAAGACTGAAAATTGCCCTCCAACAGGCAAGAGACTACGGATTCCTCGGTGAAAATATCCTCGGCAGCGGCTTTAGCTTTGATATCGAAATCAGACTCGGTGCCGGTGCATTCGTGTGCGGTGAGGAAACGGCTCTGATGACCTCTATCGAAGGCAACAGAGGTGAACCGCGTCCGCGTCCTCCGTTCCCTGCTGTCAAGGGTCTGTTCGGCAAGCCTACCGTACTTAACAATGTGGAAACGTATGCCAATATCGCACAGATTATACGCAAGGGCAGTCAGTGGTATGCTTCTATGGGTACAGAAACCAGCAAGGGTACCAAAGTATTCGCTCTCGGCGGCAAAATCACCAATGTCGGACTGGTAGAAATCCCGATGGGTACAACCCTGCGTGAGATTATCGAGGAAATCGGCGGCGGTATCCCCAACGGCAAGAAATTCAAGGCTGCCCAGACAGGCGGACCGTCAGGCGGCTGTATCCCTGCGGAATACATTGATACGCCGATCGACTATGAAAGCCTTATCAAAATCGGCTCCATGATGGGTTCCGGCGGTATGATCATCCTTGATGAAGATACCTGTATGGTGGATATTGCAAAATTCTATCTGGAATTCACGGTGGATGAGAGCTGCGGCAAGTGTACTCCGTGTCGTGTGGGTACCAGAAGACTGCTCCAGTACCTTGAAAAAATCACAGCGGGCAAGGGCGAAGACGGTGATATCGAGAAGATCGAAGAGCTTGCTGAACATATGCAGAAGTCCTCACTGTGTGCATTGGGACAGACAGCTCCGAACCCTATTCTTTCCACCCTCAAGTTCTTCCGTCAGGAATATATTGACCACATCTACAACGGCAAGTGCGAAGCAGGCGTCTGTAAGGCACTCATGAAATATGAGATTATCGCCGATAAATGTAAGGGCTGTACGCTTTGTGCAAGAAACTGCCCTGTCAAAGCAATCGAGGGTACCGTCAGACAGCCTCATGTCATCGACCAGAGCAAGTGTATCAAGTGCGGTGTCTGCATGAGCAACTGTAAGTTCGGTGCAATTCATACGGTATAAGGAGGGGCTGTATTCATGGAAACTGTACATCTGAAAATCAATAATATCCCTGTGGAAGTTCCGAAGGGATACACGATATTGCAGGCAGCAAAAGAGGCAAATATTGAGATACCTACCCTTTGCTACCTGAAAGAGATCAACTGTATCGGTGCGTGCCGTGTCTGTATGGTAGAGGCAAAGAACCGCAGAGGACTGCTGGCAGCGTGTGTTT
>ONUD01000185.1 GCA_900320925.1 uncultured Eubacteriales bacterium | reverse complement strand
GTGTGTAAATGCTGAAACGAATCCTATCAGGAGCAGTTGGTATCACTTTTATTATATCCGTCATGATTTTAAGCGGCACGGTTCCCGTGATTGTGGACACATTTGTAGCGGCAGTATGTGCTGTGGCGGTGGGAGAGTTTGCCAATGCGGCAAAGCTGTGGAAGCATTGGCAGATTGTGTTTCCGAGCATGGCATTTGCTGTCGTGTATCCAATGCTGATGACTTACGGCATGATGCTGATACTTGGCTATATCTATACAGCCATCATGCTGGCGGCAATGATATTTTGCCATGAGAAAATCTCGTTCAAGGAGTTTGCCTGCTTATACAGTATGACGGTCATTATTACCGTTTCCTTGTCAACCATCATACAGATGAAAGATATGGACACGGCACATTCTTCTTTTTATTTTGCCGTCACGCTGGCACTTCCGTGGCTGGCAGATGCAGGGGCTTATTTTGCAGGGAGCTTCTTTGGAAAGCATAAGCTTTGTCCCTCTATCAGCCCTAAAAAAACGATTGAGGGTGCGATTGGCGGTACATTGGTTTGTGTCCTTGCCACCTGTGGAATCGGCTGGCTGTTTGCCGAGGTGATTTTTGGCGGTCGTGTAAGAATGAACTATATCAATTTAGCGGTTCTTTCTTTTATCGGCTCGCTTTTGTCCATCTTGGGTGATCTGAGTTTTTCGGTTATCAAGCGTACCTTTGCCATCAAGGATTACGGTAATCTCATTCCCGGGCATGGGGGCATATTGGACAGATTTGACAGCGTGGTAGTGGTATCACCATTTTTGTATATCATGATGGCATATATGCCGATAATGGGGGTGTAGAACGTGACAAATCATATAGCGGTGCTTGGCTCAACAGGTTCCATCGGTGTGCAGACACTTGACGTGGCAAGAATGCACCATATCAGGGTTTCTGCCCTGACAGCAAACAACAGTATCCGTCTTTTGGAGGAGCAGGCAAGAGAGTTTCAGCCTGACATGGTGGCAGTACTCGATGAAGAAGCCGCAGGACAGTTGAAAATTGCCCTTGCCGATACCTCTGTCAAGGTACTGGGCGGACAGGAGGGAATTCTTGCCGCCGCACAGCATGAAGCAGCCGACACCGTTGTCAATGCCATTGTGGGCGTGGCAGGACTCCTGCCGACACTGGCCGCCATACGGGCAGGCAAGCACCTTGCCCTTGCCAACAAGGAAACTTTAGTGGCAGGCGGCAGTATCGTCATGCAGGAAGTAAGAAAGGCGGGAGTGAATTTATATCCTGTTGACAGTGAACATTCCGCTATTTTCCAGTGCTTGCAGGGCTGTCCTGAGGGAGCATTGAAAAAGCTGATTCTGACAGCATCAGGCGGTTCCTTTTTCGGAAAGACAAGGGAGGAATTATCCCATGTTACGGTGGAGAGTGCCTTGCAACACCCTAACTGGAGCATGGGAAGAAAAATTACAATTGACTCTGCCACCATGATGAACAAAGGCTTGGAGGTCATTGAAGCATCGTGGCTATTCGGGGTGGAGGACAAGGACATTGAAGTGCTGATACACAGAGAAAGTATCATTCATTCCATGATACAGCTCAAGGACAATGCTGTCATTGCCCAGTTGGGTACGGCAGATATGCGGATTCCGATACAGTATGCCCTGACATATCCGCAAAGACTGCCGTCACCTGCCAAGGAACTGGATTTGGCAGAGATTGCTTCTTTGAGTTTTGCCCCACCCGATAATGCTACGTTCCGATGTCTGCCGCTGTGCCGTGAAGCACTGCAAAAGGGCGGGCTGTATCCGACAGTTGCTAATGCCGCTAATGAGGTGGCAGTGCAGATGTTCCTACAAGAAAAAATTTCCTTTTTGGAAATTGCCGGCATGATAGAGCAGGCACTGTCTGATTTTCACTGTGACAAGCAGGAAATTACACTGGAAGAGATTCTTTGTGCAGACAAAGAAACAAGAATGAAATTAGGGGGATGATGGCAATCGAAACGGCATTGTTAATTATTATCGGCATTTTGCTTTTTGAACTGATTATCTTTGTCCATGAATTCGGACACTTTTTCACTGCCAAAAAGTCGGGTGTCAAGGTCAATGAATTTGCTCTCGGCATGGGACCCAAAATTCTGAAATTTCAAAAGGGAGAAACATTGTATTCTCTGCGTCTGTTTCCCATTGGCGGATTTTGTGCCATGGAGGGCGAGGACAGTGAAAGTACCGATGAGCGGGCATTTGGCAACAAATCTGTATGGAAGCGGATGCTCATTGTTGTGGCAGGAGCGGTCATGAATTTACTGCTGGGACTGGTGCTGATGATGATAACCCTTGCACCCGAATCCCATTTTGCTTCTAACAAAATTGTTTATTTTACCGAAAAAGCTTCCTCTGCACAGACTCTGAAGCTGAATGATGAGATACAATCCATCAATGGCTATCATATCATGACAGCAATGGATCTGAATTTTGCACTGGCAACAGCTCAGTCTAATGAAATGCAGTTTACGGTGCGGCGTGAGGGTGAAACCGTGCATTTGGACAAAGTGACCTTTGATACAGTAGAGAGGGACGGCAGGGACATTATCCAACTGGATTTCAAGGTGGCTGCCATGGAAAATAACTTCGGCACACTGCTGTCACAGACCTTCTTGTCTACGGTTTCGACCGTCAGGATGGTATGGGCAAGCCTGCTTGGACTGATAACCGGCAGATTTGGCTTTAACGAGGTGGCAGGTCCCAT
>ONUD01000170.1 GCA_900320925.1 uncultured Eubacteriales bacterium | reverse complement strand
TCTCAGCGAGATATGGCAAAGCACCTGACCGTTATGGAGCAAGTCAAAACTGTCAAAGACATCTTCTTCCGCTTTGGTCAGAATGGCACGGAAATCATTGTTTTCACCGAAGCCAAAGGTTACAATTTGTTTGTCTTTGGTATCGGCATTTTTTACGCAGTCCATAGAATTAGCATCATCGCCGTTAATCACAATCAAAGAGGTAGTCTGAGAGATAAATTGGGTAAAAGACTGCTTGATTCTGTCAAGCGTGCCGAAATAGTCCAGATGATCCTCGTCTACATTCAGTATCACCGAAACAGCAGGGTAAATATGCAGGAACGTATCCACATATTCACAGGCTTCACACACCATGATGTCCGACTGACCAATACGGCTGTTGCCGCCGATGAACGGGAGTTTTGCTCCTATCACGGCAGTGGGGTCAAAGTCCGACATGGCAAAGATTTGTGTAATCATAGAAGTCGTGGTGGTTTTTCCATGCGTACCGCTGACGGCAACAGACTTTTTGTATTTGTCAACAACGGCACCAAGCATGATACAGCGTTCGATGGCGGGGATATGGTGTTCCCTTGCGGAAACAAGTTCGGGATTGTCCTGCTTCACGGCGGCGGTATAGACAACCATATCGGCACCGAGGACGTTTTCGGGAAAATGTCCCATTGTTACGGGAATCCCATAAGAGCGGATTCTGGCAAGGGTATCGGATTCAGCCGTATCAGAGCCGGTGATTTCATAGCCCTCACTGTGCAGGATCTCTGCCAGCGGACACATTCCCGAACCGCCGATACCGACAAAGTGGATTTTCTTTATATTATCAAGCAGATGTTCATAACTTTCAATCATACAAGCACTTCCCATCAAACATATATATGAACTCGTCAACCATTATACCATTGATGAAGCATAATTTCAATCAATTTTGCAGAAAAAAATGCCCGATAAAGTATCGGACATTGTTTCTGGAGCGGATGACGAGGCTCGAACTCGCTACCTCAACCTTGGCAAGGTTGCGCTCTACCAGATGAGCTACATCCGCATGATATTCAATTGGAGCGGATGACGAGGCTCGAACTCGCTACCTCAACCTTGGCAAGGTTGCGCTCTACCAGATGAGCTACATCCGCATATCTCTCAGCGACAGTTGCTATTATAAAACATTGCACAAAAAATGTCAAGTGTTTTTTGAAAAAAATTTTGCATATCTTTGAAAGAGAAGGGAAGGTGGTAAGGTGTCCGAACTGGAAAGAATCAATACATGGCTCAATCAAATGGTATGGGGACCCTATATGTTGTTACTGTTGCTGGGGGTTGGCATTTTTTTTACGGTGAAGCTGCACTTTTTTCCCGTGGTGCATTTTGGGACATGGTGGAAAAAAACCGCACTGTCTTTTCGCAAGGCTTCCGGAAGCCATGACAAGGGAGCGGTTTCTCCTTTTCGGGCAATGGTCACGGCTCTGGCGGGGTCGATTGGAACAGGCAATATTGTTGGAGTTGCCAATGCGATTGCCTTAGGCGGAGCAGGAGCCGTATTTTGGATGTGGATTGCCGCCCTGTTCGGGATGTCCACGGTGATGGCGGAGAATGTATTGGGGGTCAAGTACCGTGTCCGCAGGAACGGCAGGTATATCGGAGGGCCGATGTACTATATAGAAAAGGGTCTGCACTGTAAGTGGCTGGCGGTGGTGTTTGCCCTGTTCTGCACGCTGGCGGCGTTCGGCATGGGGAACATGACACAGGCCAATTCTGTTTCAGGAGCATTGGCAAACAGCTTTGGTATCATGCCGGCAGTCAGTGGAATCATATTGGCGGCATTGGTGGGCATCATTATTTTTGGCGGAATCGAGCGAATCACGGCACTGACGGAAAAATTAGTGCCGTTCATGGCAGTGGTGTATACCTTGGCGGTCATGGCAGTACTGGCAGTGAATGTGCGTGCGATTCCTGCCGCTTTCGGGGAAATTTTTATGCAGGCATTTGACTGTCGGGCGGCGGCAGGGGGACTGATGGGCTATGGCATGGCAAGGGCGGTCAAATACGGTATTTCAAGAGGGGTATTTTCCAATGAAGCAGGGCTGGGCAGTTCTCCCATTGTCCACTCCTCTGCTGATACCGATGACCCTTATGAACAGGGAATGTGGGGCATTTTTCAGGTCTTTATTGATACGATGGTGTTGTGTACGCTGATGGCACTGTGTATCTTGACCGCTAAAGCAGACAAAACGGGACTTGACGGTGTTGCCATGAGTATGTATTCCTTTGAAAGCGTGTTGGGATATGCAGGCAATCTGTTTTTGTCGCTGTCCATTGTTTTGTTTGCCTTTGCGACATTGGTTTCATGGTCGTATTATGGGGAAAAGAGCTTTGAATATCTGACAGGCGGCAGATGGATTCCCTTGTACAGGGGGCTGTATGCCGCATTATCACTGGTGGGTTGCCTGACAAGTCTTTCACTGGTATGGGATATTTCCGACACCCTCAACGGGCTGATGGCAATTCCCAATCTTGCCGCCATTCTTTTACTTTCCTCTCATGTCCGATATGATGAATTATGTCCTTGTCAAATGCCCAAAAATAAGGTATAATAGCAATGTACAATGTACGATGTGCAATGTGCAATTGTGTGTGCGGGGAGTTGGCATTGACCGAGGGCAAATGTACCCAATTTGTGCATTGTTTTGATAGTATGGCTGAAACAGAAAGAGAGAAAAGAATGAAATTGTCTGAGTTGGCGGCAAATGCTGCATTAAAGCAGGAGCTTTCGGAAATCATGCAGAAGCACACCTTGCCCCATGCCGTGATGATTGACGGTGCGGCGGGGACGGGAAAACGAACCTTGGCGAATATTCTGGCAGGCTATTGTGTATGTACTGCCGCAGAACAAAAGCCTTGCGGTCAGTGCAGCGGCTGCATGAAAGCCCAAAAGCAGATTCACCCCGATATTATCATCGCTGACGGGGAAGAAACAGGAGCATTATCCATTGATGCTGTCAGGAGGATGCGTTCCTCTGCTTATATCGTGGCAAATGAAGCACCAATGAAAGTGTTTTTACTGCTGAACTGCGATAAAATGCAGATACCTGCCCAGAATGCCTTGCTCAAGATATTGGAGGAGCCGCCCGAAAACGTGCAGTTTATCATGACGGTCCGTTCGGCTTCTGCCATGCTGCCGACCATTCGTTCCCGTGTGAGAGTATTTTCGCTGTTTCCGGCAGGCGTGCAGGAGGCCGTGCAGGTCGTGCAAAAGCGTCTTGCCGACAAAACAGAGGAGGAAATTCTCCATGCCGCAGAGGTCTGTGACGGCAATATCGGCAGAATGCTCCAAATGCTGGAAAGCGGCGGCGAACAGGCATCGCTTTTGGCAGAACAGATGTTGACCGCCATTATGCAGTCGGCAGAATATCCCCTGCTGACACTGGCAGGACAGCTTAACAGCAGGAATCTTGCTGTGAGTGTACTGGATTGTCTGACGGAGCTTGCCGCAGAAAGTGTCAGGGCTTCTGTGGGACTGGCAGTATCCTCGGCAGCAGCGGCGGCAATGGCAGAGAGGTATTCTCTCAAGCGTATCATGAAGCTGGCAGAAACCATACAGGATGCAAGAAATCTATTGAATACGAATGTCAATCTTAATTTATTCGGCACATGGCTTTGTGCGGTGCTGAGAACGCAATGAAAACGGAGGAAAATCAAATGGCGTCTATCATCGGTGTAAGATTCAAAGATGTAGGAAAAGTCTATTATTTTGACCCCGACGGTTGTCAGCTTTCCAAAGGACAGCGTGTCATCGTGGAAACAAGCAGGGGGGTAGAGTGCGGGGAGGTGGCTATGGCAAACAAGGAAATCCCGGATGAAAATATCCATCAGCCCCTGAAAAAAATTATCAGAGAGGCGAATGAAAATGATAAGAAAATCCTTGCCGCCAACAAGGAAAAAGAAAAAAGGGCATTTGATATCTGTGTGCAGAAAATCAAAGCCCATAAGCTGAAAATGAAACTCATCAATGTGGAGTATACCTTTGACAATAACAAGATTCTGTTTTATTTTACAGCGG
>ONUD01000169.1 GCA_900320925.1 uncultured Eubacteriales bacterium | reverse complement strand
TTTGCCTGCTGCAAAAAAGTGTTTCTGTCAGTCATGGCAATCCCCTCCCTTTTGCTCCACGGCAACTTTCAGTTTCCTGACGGTTGCCATGAGGAATTTTGGCAGTGGGACACCAATTTTGACGAGATTTTCGAGGATAGAGATCAGCTCGTTGATAATGAGCCATATCGTGACCAAGACACCAAAAAAGACGGTGTAATCGAGATGGATTCCCACCTGAGCCATGCCGGCACCAATAAGCCAGTCCACACCCATTGCAGCGGCAATGGCAAAGAGATAGCCGATTTTTTTGATGATACCGTGCAGCCCTTTGCGGCTGGAGAGTGCAGCAGTTTCCCAAGCAGCAAAAATACCGGTGAGATAGTCCGCCACCATGACGGCAAGCAGTACCGTAAGCGGTGCCGCCACCATATGCAGGTCACAGACCAGCACCGTGAACATCGTGGAAAAAGCTGCTTTCAGAGTTTTGTCATTCATGTAGATACTCCTTTCTGAGAGATATGGAAAAGTTCTTTCCATATATACACGCAAAACCCTGAAAATTCTACCTCAAAAGGTAGAATGGTGGAAAAAAAAAGAACAGCCTGTAAAGGCTGTTGCTTAATTCATCGGCAAACCGTCTGTATTGGCAAAATCGTGGAACGAAATGCCGCCAAGTACCCCGTTGGAATAGGTAAAAGAAATTTGGTCATTTTGTTCGGAGTAGAGATAATTTTGTATCAAGCCGTCTGTCTGGAGTTTTTCCATCAAGGCAAGAGCCATGCCAATTTTTTCACTGTTTTCTACCTCCCAGTATAGCAGATAGGATGTCTGTAGGACGGCTGACAAAAACGGCATCAGGGCAAAACACTTCCATTTCTTCCCGTGTACCGTAGCCGTAAAGACAGCCGATAAAATCAAGATGTGCTTTTGCCGCCCCATCGGCATCAAATTTGGTATCGCCTATCATGACGGCAGGTCTTGCTTCCAGTTGTTCCAATACATAATGGATCACCTGTATTTTGGTATGGCGGTCAGGCGTGCCGTCAGAGCCGCCCACAAAATCAAAATAGCTGTCCAGTCGGAGCATTTTGATAATTTTTTCGGCAAAGGGCTGGTATTTTGTGGTGGCAACGGCTAACAGGATACCCTGTTCTTTCAGTGCTTGCAACACTTCTGTCATGCCGTCATAGACCCGATTTTTGTAAATTCCCGTCTGTACAAAGTGTTTTTTATAGATTTGCAGTCCTGTTTGGGCATCTTCCGCAGAAAATCCACAGCGTTGCAGACTGTCGGTGATGGGAGGGCCGATAAAGGCTGCCAGTGTTCTGTTATCGGGGAGGGGTCTTTGCATTTCCGCAAAAATCATTCTGACGCAGTCCAGTATGCCTTCCCCCGATTCGCTCAGGGTGCCGTCAAGGTCAAAGAGTGCGGTTTTATATCGTTTCATGTTCAAGATTCCTTTTTCATGGTAAGAGAAATTCTGCCTTTTTGTGTGTCAACGCTTAAAATGCGTACATCGACAATCTCCCCGACTTTGAGTACATCAGAGGGGTGACGGATACGTTTGTCGCTAATCTGGGAGATATGCACCAAACCGTCCTGATGGACACCGATGTCAATGAATGCACCAAAGTCAATGACATTTCTGACGGTACCTTTCAGCTCCATGCCGACTTTCAAATCCTTGATATCCAGCACATCGGTACGCAAAAGCGGCGGCGGCAGTTCTTCTCTGGGGTCACGTCCGGGCTTCATAAGTTCCTTGAGAATATCCTGCAAGGTCGGAACACCCAATCCTGTTTTTTGGCTGATGGTTTCCAGTCCGATACTTTGCACCCTTTGGGGGAGTTCATGGACAGTTCCTTTTGCCACGTCTGACAAGGTGCAGCCGCACAATTCCAGAAGCTGTTTGGCAGCGGCATAGGATTCAGGATGGACAGCCGTATTGTCAAGGGGATTTTTGCTTTCGGATACTCTCAGAAATCCTGCACACTGCTCAAAGGCTTTGGGGCCGAGTTTCGGCACTTTTTTCAGCTCTGCACGGGTGGCGAAAGCACCGTTTTCTTCACGGTAGGCAACGATGTTTTTGGAAACAGCGGCATTGATGCCCGACACCCTTGACAGCAGGGCAGGGGAAGCCGTATTCAGATCTGCTCCCACACTGTTCACGCAGTCCTCCACGACACCGTCCAATGCTTCACTCAAACGCTTTTGCGGCATATCATGCTGGTACTGTCCGACACCGATGGCTTTGGGTTCGATTTTGACCAGCTCTGCCAGAGGATCCTGCAACCTTCTGGCAATGGACACTGCACTCCGCAGGGTCAAATCAAGGTCAGGCATTTCTGCTGCAGCCAGCTTGGAAGCCGAATAAACAGAAGCACCTGCTTCGCTGACGACCATGTAAGAAACTTTGTCCTCGATTTCGCCGATACATTCTGCTGTAAACATTTCGGTTTCTTTGGAGGCAGTGCCGTTGCCGATGGCAATGATACCGACATGGTATTGGTGTATCATATTTTTCAAAGTTTGTTTGGATTTTTGGATTTGTGCCTGACTGTGAGTCGGATAGATGACGGCGGTATCGAGTACCCTGCCGGTTTCGTCCACGACTGCTAATTTGCAGCCGGTTCGGTAGCCGGGGTCAAGACCGATTGCGGCATGACCTTTGACAGGCGGCTGCATGAGCAGCTGACGGAGATTCATGGCAAACAGCTTGATCGCCTGTTCATCGGCGGCTTCTGTCAGTTCCGAACGAATCTCACGCTCCACGGACGGGAAAATCAGGCGGCTGTAGGCATCTTCACACGCTGTTTTTACCAATTCCCCACATTCATTCTGACGCTTGACCATGAGCCGTTCCATGATGGTCAGGCACTTGTTGCTTTCAATGTCGATGGTTACTTTTAGGAAGCCCTCTTTTTCGCCCCTGTCCATGGCAAGGACTCTGTGTCCTGCGGCACTCTTGACAGGCTCCCTGTAATCATAATAGGCAGTATACACACTGTCCTTTTCAGGGTCAGCCGCCTTTGACACAAGGAATGCATTGAGGCGGATAATATTTTTCAGTCGTTTTCGGATTTCGGCATTGTCGGAGATGTTTTCGGCAATGATGTCCATTGCTCCCTGCATGGCATCTTCCGCACTGTCCACTCCTTTTTCGGGGTCAACATAGGCTTTGGCTTCCTCGGCAGGATGGATAGACTCCTGTGAAAAAATTTTCTCTGCCAGCGGTTCCAGCCCCTTTTCTTTGGCAACGGAAGCACGGGTTTTTCTTTTGGGGCGGTAGGGACGGTAAATATCCTCCAACTCTGCCAGTGTTTTCGCACTGTTCAGTGCCTTTTCGATATGCTCGTCCATCTTGTCCAGACCGGCAATCAAATCAAAAATTTCTTGCCGACGTTTGTCCAGTCCTCTGAGATAGGCAAGGCGTTCACTGATTTCCCGAATGGTCTGATCATCGAGTGTACCGTGCTGTTCTTTTCGGTAGCGGGCAATGAACGGAATCGTATTGCCCTCGTCCAGCAGGTCGATCAGATTTTGTGCATACACTTCCTTGATTTGGAACTCGGCGGAAAGCAGCTTGGCATATTCCATATTTTTTCCTCCTGTCACAAAAAAACGACAAGTATTTTCATCACTTGTCGTTTTCCTGCTATTTCATATTGGTGGAGACTACTGGACTTGAACCGGTGACCTCCTGCATGTGAAGCAGGCGCTCTAACCAGCTGAGCTAAGCCTCCCTATTCTTGTATCAAAAAGCATCCGCTTCCCCTTATCCTCGGACAAGGGGAAAATGATGCTGTGGTGGAGACTGCTGGACTCGAACCAGTGACCTCCTGCATGTCAAGCAGACGCTCTAACCAGCTGAGCTAAGCCTCCATCAAACGTGTATTATTATAGCATACCGTTTTGAAAAAATCAATACCTGATCGAAAAAAAATTAAAAATTTTTTTCGGTATCATGGTTTGCCAGGAATGCCTGCACCCGCTGATAAGGGAGGTGCTTGACAATGTGGAAAGCACGCTTCTCAAAGTAGACATAGACCCTGACATTACAAGTATGAGCCAACCGCTGTGGAAGGCTTTGTGTCATCTCCACGCACTGCACCTTATCAAAGGGAATGTAATAGGTTTTGAGTGTCAGACGGCTGAACCCGCATACGATAAGGTGCTTGTCACTGACGCCAAGATGGGCATAGCGGTGGGCAAAGACCCGAAACAGCATCCACCAGAACAGCGGTGCCAGTAAAAACAACAGCAATGCTTTAAACAGTTCATTGATGACACTGAAATAATCGGCTGCCATGATGGCGGCAATGGTGAGTGCGGTGACAAAGAACGGAAAGTACAGATATGATGGCAGGGTATGGGGAGCCGTATACACACTCTCCCTCTCTTCGGGCGTAATGCCCAACAGGGAATGCAGAGAATGATAGAAATGCTTTTTGGATTCGGGAGCGATCAGCAGACTTTTATCTCCTTTCAGCTTTCCTGAACCGATGGTAAAGATGCCCGATGTATACAGTCCCATCCAGTGCATGAGCAGACTTTGGTCAACCGTTGCTGCGGTAATGCCGCTGCGTCCCGTAAAGGTCAGCTTCTGGTTGACAAGCCCCCTCGACAGGACAAGATACTCTCCCTGAAGATAGGCCTTGAAGCGGGCATAACGCATGAAGCATACCAGCATGGAGATCGCCCACCCCAACATCAGGACACTGGCCACTCCTGCTGCGGCCGGCGGAATGTTCAGGGCAATCAGCCGCAGACGGAAATCCGATTGTGTCCGCAGAATGTTGTCGGTCAGCTCCGTCCCTGCAATATCGCCCAGACGGGATATGACGGGTGCCGTGACCAGCAGTCCCATGGCGGGATTCGCCCAGAATGCACACATCAGCATGGTATTGACAGCATTTGCCCTCACACAGGCAGATGCGGGATTTCTGTCACGAATCTTGATTAAAAGCAGTTCACTGTTTTTTTGGGAGAAGTATGCCGATATGTCATAACTTTTGCTCAGTCCCGCAGGCGTATCAAAGGATACCTTCACCGCTCCGAATAAAGCTGCCAGGGCATCTCTCTGGAATACAATGGTCTGTATCTTCGCATACGGCACCTTGAAACGCCGTTTAATCAGCAGACCGTCCCGTATCTGTATGCCGTCCTCCACGAACCTGTAACGGTAGCACCCGTAGGAAGCCAGTGCATAAAAGACAATGCCCATGGCATAGACCGCATTGAAGCCCAGTGCCGCCACATACTCCACAATATCTCTCGGTCGGTACAAAAACTGCTGAATAATAGACAGCAGTACCAGTACCACCGAGATTTTCAGCTTCTTGAGGATAGAAAACGGATGGGTTTTTTTATATTTTTTCTTTTCCATGGTGTTCCTCCGATGCTTCAATACCGTTTTTCAGGCGGTATCCGTTGATGAGGGTAATCTGGTTCACGCTTTCAAAGGAGCCTGCCAACAGGAGCCTGACCGAACACAGCCCGAAAATTCTTTGCACAGGTCCCTGACTGATGACACAGTACTGTATCCTGCTGACAGGGATTTTGGTACGGTGGTGAATCAGTACACCGCTTTCTATGGAAAGGATCCCGTTTTCATAAAAATACCCGCAATGCCTGTAAAGCATCGGCAGATAGACCAAAATTCCTACAACATAGGCAATCCCCCCTGCCAGTCCCAACGTCACCGCCCAGCCCGGGAAAAATACAAACAGCCCCCCATCCAGAAAGGCATACAAAATCAATAAAGAGGTCGCTCTGATTCGCCAGATCATCATGCATCTCTGAGATAGCAGGTTTTGCCTCATTTTGCTTCACACTCCCGTCTTACATATTTTAGCATAAATCTCCTGCAAATTCTATGGAATTTTGTTAATAAATCAATTGACGGCAAAGGGATTTCTATTGTAAAATAGATAAATACAACAAATCCCAAAGAAAGGGGTATCACTCATGAATGCAGCAAAAGAAGCGGCTCTGCTGATGACCTCGCTTTCCGTTTATCGGGGCATCCTTGACAGAACCGTTCCTAAAGCCTATTCCCGTCTGCTGAATGCATGGGACAAGGATATTTTCACGTTTGCCGAAGCATGGGGACACTTTTTTTCCGTACTGTGCGACAGAGGGGCTTGCGACAGCTTTGCCAAGTGCCTGAGTGAAACGGCATTGTTTGATGAAAACGCTTTTTCCAGAGCCTCCGCCGAAGGTACCGAAAGACAGCTCCCCTCTTCTGCCATCAATGCCGTGCGGCGGGACATTGCGGCTATCCGCAAATTGTGCTGTCTGTCTCCCGACACCATTTTGGAGAACTATCCCCATCGTGATGAACTTGGTTCCATTGCTTCCAACCTGCCGCGATGGCAGTGCGGAGAACTGATCCATGAATTGGCGGATGAAACCGATACCATCGACTGTCTTGCCGAATTTTACCGTCACAACGGCTGCGGGATGTTTGCCCGATACAAGGCATTCATCTGGCGTGACAGGGATATCCAGCCCGTCCTGCACCCCGATCCCGTCACCCTTTCCTCTTTGAAAGGCTATGACCTGCCCCGTTCCACCGTTGTCAACAACACCCTTGCCTTTCTCAGAGGGATTCCCTCCAACAACTGTCTGCTCTACGGTGACAGGGGGACGGGCAAATCCTCTACTGTCAAGGCCATCCTGAATGAATACTTCTCGAAAGGTCTGCGAATCGTGGAAATGCCCAAAGACAAGCTGCCGGAATTTCCGCTGCTGGTGGACAGGATTGCCGCTCTGCCGCTGAAATTTATCCTGTTCATTGATGACCTGTCCTTTTCGGAGGAGGATAAAAGCTATGCCCAGCTCAAAGCCGTGCTGGAGGGGGGACTGGCAGCACGGCCTGCCAATACCCTCATCTATGCCACCTCCAACCGCCGGCATATTATCAAGGAAACTTTCTCTGACCGTGAGGGAGATGATATGCACCGCAATGACAGCATACAGGAAAGCCTGTCACTTGCCGACCGCTTTGGTATGTCCGTGAACTTCTCCAAGCCCGACAAACAGCAGTATCTGGACATCGTCACCAGCCTTGCCGCTGAACGCCGCCTGCCTGTCAGCATGGAGGAACTCAGCTCCCGTGCGGAACGCTGGGCATTGCAGCGTGGAGGCCGCTCTCCCCGCACCGCACAACAATTTATTGCCTTTCTTCAGGCAAAGTTATCATAAAGTAGGAGGACTCAATTTGAAACTCAGAACCATGATTGCCCTGTTGCTGTGTGTCATGATGACAGCAGGGTGTTCACAAATGACCATCAGTGATGAATATCCCGTTACCATTGCGGGCTATACATTTGAAACCAGTCCGCAATCCATTGTATGCCTGGATGACTCCGTGGCAGATATTCTGATTGCGTGCGGCTTCTCGGAACAGATCAAAGCACGCTCTCAGGAGTGTACACAAGAAGAAATTGCCGATGTCAAGCAGGTCGGAAAAAAGAATGCCCCCGATGCCGACAAGATTCTCTCGGTAAAACCCGATATCGTGTTTGCCGAAAAGGAACTAGCGGACAATGTACGCAAGAAGCTTGCCGACAAGGATATCAAAGTCATTACCATGGTGCGTGCCAAAAATAATCAGGAACTGTCGGTGCTTTATGAAAGCCTTGCCACCGTGGCAGGGGGCAAAAAGTCCGGCAAAACAACAGGTGCCGAAAAAGCAGAATCCATCATTCTGACCATGGGCGACCTGCAAAGAATTATTCCTGAACAAAAAATTCTCATAACTGCCTGCTACCTGTACGATACAAAGGGCAATGCCGCTTATGATGACAGCTTTGCGGGAAAACTGCTTTCCTATGCCAATGCCGACAATGTATGCAAGAACGATGACGGTGACGTGATACAGAAAATCACCCTCTCCAACCCGCAATATATTTTCTGTGACACGGGGGTGAAAGACCAATTGAAGGCAGAGGGGGCTTTCAAAAATCTGAATGCTGTCAAAAATGACCGTATCTATGAAATCGACAAGTCTCTCTTTGAGCGTCAGGGCAACAGCATTACGGAAGTACTGTCCTTCATGATTGAAACCATGTATCCTGAACTCAACGAGCCAAAGCAGGAATCGTCCGAACCTTCTGTGGAGGAATCCTCCGAAGAAGAATCTTCCGAACCCTCTGTGGAGGAGTCCTCTGAAGAAGAATCTTCCGAACCCTCTGTGGAGGAGTCCTCTGAAGAAGAATCTTCCGAACCTTCTGTGGAGGAATCCTCTGAAATCATTGTAGAAGCCGATGATTCTCTCACTATCACGCCTTACATGAATTATCGCCTTGGTGAAGAAGGTGACAACGTGACCATTATCCAGAACAGGCTCAAAACGCTCGGCTATCTCAAAGAAGAGCCGACAGGTATCTATGACGAAAAGACTGCCGAAGCTGTCATGGCTTATGAGGAAACCAACCGTTTGGAAAACCCTGACGGCAATCTCAGCAATCCCGAATTATACCTGCTCTTCTCCAACGAAGTACTTCCTAATGAGGCATCACGTTGACCGGATGAAACTTTGACAAAATTGGTGGATGGGGAGAAAGCGGAGAGTTGTCACTGCTCCACTCTCCAAACTCCACTCTGACAGGAAAGGGTGTGGGAAGATGTAGAAA
>ONUD01000166.1 GCA_900320925.1 uncultured Eubacteriales bacterium | reverse complement strand
GATCAGAATGTGCCGGAGTGCAGAGGTTTGGCGTATAACTATTATATTTACAATGAGCTGTATCTGGAGGAGTATGACTTTGACTATGCCGCCTACATCATTCGGGAACATATGGAGGAGGGGGTCATTTCCATCAAATTCGGCTCTGCACAGGAGTGTCGGCGGGCATATGATGACCTGCTGGAAGAGCAGAATATCTTCCGTATCCTGACCACCGGCAATATCAGTTATGTGGAAAGTAAAAACGGTCTGATTCTGACCGTCATGCTATGAAAAAGCGATGCAGGAGTTTTTCCCTGCATCGCTTTTTCTCATTTCTTTTCCTGTTTTTCGGCGATTTTTTTGCCTGCAAAATCGACAGCCTGGTCCACGACCGTGTTCACGGTATCATTGATGACCTTTTTGTCCACTTTGTCGCCTGCCACCTTTTCTACGGCACCGCTGACGGCACCGGATACGGTGGATTTGACGGCATTCATGTCAAAATCCATGAGGGAAACCTCCTTTCTGTGTATAAGTCTGTTACAGGTCGGTATGTTTTTTCAATGGCATGATTTCCGCTCCATAGCGGCACAACAAGCTCATGATGATCAACATAAGCCCCATCCCGACCGATGTGGAATCGTTGAGATGCATATCGGCGACATCCTTGAAGCAATACTGCATGATCTCGTAAGTGATGGAAGCAGCGATAATGGTTCCGATGGGAATGCAGATGGTGCAGATGCCGAGGTGCATCAGTTTTTTGGCACCGTCCAGCGTGAAAGGAGTTCCGTCTGCCAGTTCACTTTTGAAGTAACGCTCTGCTATTTTCGCAAGCACCGCTTCGCCGGCACAGAAAATGATGCCCATTGCCATGGCGGTATAGCACGTACCCATACTGATGGCGGCAGAGATTTCTATCATGCCGTGAACGGTCACTCCGCCAAGGGAAAGACCTGCAAGACAGAGGATGCCGACAATACAGCCTATTCCTCCCACCAGGCAGAGAATGAAAACGATTTTACTGAGGATTTTTCCTATTTTGGCAAGCGTCTGAATGGTTTTGAGTGTTTTCATAGCAGTTCCTCTTTCTGAATCAATGAATGATGCTCCATGCGGCCGTCAACCTTTCCAGAGAATAAGCGGCATTGGCAGGACTGGTGGAGGGCAGTCTGACCGCCTGGATAGTTACCGTGGGGAAAAGATATTTCATGTACATCTTGTAGGACAATGCACCGTTGCAGAATATTCTGTCAATGCGGCTGTTCTGTATCATACCGCTGATGTCATTCGGCACGACATTTTTTACGGAGCTGTCCGAAGAGCCTGTTATGGTACAGGAGTGGATAGAGTCCCACAATGCAAGATGGTGGCAAAGTACCAGCCGCTTTTTGTCCTCGATGGTGGAGGGAAGCGTTTCCTCAAAAACAGCCGCAAGGACTTTCCAGAATCTGTTTTGGGGATGGCCGTAAAAGAACATGGCTTCTCTGGACTTGACAGAGGGAAAACTGCCCAGAATGAGTGTGCGGGAATTGGCATCAAAAAGCGGTGGAAACGGGTGGATGACTGCAAGAGAGTTGCTCATTGCCGTTTCCTTTCCATGGGCGTAAAACGCAGACCGTTGACAACTTGTTCGGTGTCCGTATCACGGAAGCCGAGCTTGTGATAGACAGGAACGGCATAGGGGGAGGAATTGACGGTCATGGTATCGGCATGGCACTTTTCCTGTACGGTTTGCAGCAACATTTTTCCGATTCCTTGTCTGTGGTACGCTCCGTCAACAAAAAACAGGGTAATATGCGTTCCCTCGCTTCTGGTGGCAATCACGCCGACCAGTTTTTCCTGCAAAAATGCACCATACCAACGGAGTGAGGATAAAAAGCTTGGCTCATGGATCGTTTTATAAAACTCTTCCGTTCCCTCCGGGGTATAATCGGGTGACTCATATTCCTCAAACACCCGCCACACCAGACATAAGGCTGTTTGGATTTCGGGCGGTTTCAGTTCTCTGACAGTGACCATAGTTTCACCTCATTTTAGTTTGTCACAAAATTTTCTGATGGTTTGTTCGTTCATTTCATCGGGTTTCTCTTTGGGGTCAATCAATATCATTTCCGCCGTGAAAGCAGGAATGCTGAGCAGGGAGCGGAGTTTTTGGAAAGCCTTGTCCGCTCCCGAACCTGCCTGACAGGCAAATACCGCAATGGATTTGTCCTGCAGGACGGTTTTGTTTTCTTCCACGAAAGTACGCAAAGGCGGTGCCATGCGGCTTGCCCATACGGGAAAACCGATGACGACTTGTTCATATTGGTCTGCATGGAATGTGTAAGGCATCAGTTTTGGTTTTTCTGCCATGACAGCACTTTTGCCGCCCCAGAGAAATTTTCGGAAGCCCTTGTCGGGATAGGCTTTCACGGGTTTGAGTTCCAGCAGATCGGCATGGAGTGCTTGTGCTGTGCGTTCGGCTGTATAGGCGGTATTGCCGCCCATGGAATAATAGACGATGATGGTTTTCATAACGGTGTTCCTCTTTATTTTTTCACAGGATTGCGGAAAGGCATCTTTGTCAAACGTGCCGTCAGAAAATGCGGGTAAACTTTGCTTTCGGCGGCATACAGACATATCCTCTCTTTGCGTAACGTGTGTTGCATAGATTATACCGCCATTTTTTTCCTTTGTCAATAATAGAGAATGGTATATCAGCGGGGACGTTTGCCCGATGATGTATGATTTTTTATTAGAAATTTAATTTCCGTGACTTTGGCGACACGGAAATCAAGTTTGAAATTATCAATGAGCAAATTTTCAAATGTGTTGTGACAATGCACAAATTCATTTTCCCGATGAACGATAT
>ONUD01000165.1 GCA_900320925.1 uncultured Eubacteriales bacterium | reverse complement strand
GTGTGGATGCGTCTATGTCGTCCCAGCGGTTGGTACTGCCGGGTCTGCCCTATGAACTGCCGCCTCAGCAAAATAAACTGTGTGTATTGGAGCATGATGCCGATGAAATCATCCGTGCAGTGCAGGCATTGCCGCATATGCCGCTGTCCAAAGCATTGCTTTCCATGGTGCAGGGAATCTCTCCCATTCTTTGCCGTGAATGGGAACACTTAACCGGACACGGCAGGGATATATTGGTACAGGAACTGGACGAGGAACTGCTGTCACGCCTGCGTTTTTTCCTGAAACGCACGATACAGACTGTGCGTGACATTACAGGAGAGCCGTATCTCATCATTGACCATGCCAAAAAGCCGATTGACTTCACCTTTGAGTATATCCAGCAATACGGAACAGGACGTTCTGTCAGAGAAGCGGATACCTTTTGTGAATTGCTGGATCAATATTATGCCCGTCGGGATATGCTTGAAACGATCCGCCAGAAGTCCGATGACCTGAACAAGCTCCTTTCCAATACCGCCACCCGTCTGCTGAAAAAAATCTACCTGCAAAATGAAGAACTCTCTGCCTGTGCAGACAGAGAGCAGTTGCGTGTTTACGGCGATTTGATACAAGCCAATCTGTACCGTATCGAAAAGGGAGCAGCATGGCTGGAAGCGGAAAACTTCTATGATGAGCATCTTGCCATGGTAAAGATACCGCTTGATCCTGCCCTTTCGGCATCTGCCAACTCCCAGCGGTTCTACAAAAAATATCGTAAAGCCAAAACTGCCGAACAGGTGCTTCAGGTGCAAATCAAGAAGGCGGAAGAAGAACTGGACTATGTATCCTCCGTCATGGATTGCCTTTCCAGAGCGGAAAGTGTACGGGAACTGAATGAAATTCGTGCGGAGCTTGCCGAGCAGGGGTACCTGAAAACCAAGGGCAAAAAACAAAAGGCAGAGGCCGCTTTGCCGCCCCTGACCTTTACTTCTCCAACAGGATTTACGATTCTTGTCGGACGCAATAACAAACAAAATGACCGTCTGACACTGAAACAGGCTGCCAAAAATGACATTTGGCTCCATGCCAAAGACATTCCGGGTTCTCATACGATTATTGTCACCGATGGCAAAGAGGTTGATGAAGCCACACTTCTTTATGCAGCTTCCCTTGCCGCTTCTCACAGCAAGGCCGCTGAATCGGGAAAGGTGCCTGTTGATTATACCAAAGTCCGCTTTGTCAGCAAACCGCAGGGAGCCAAACCCGGCATGGTCATCTATGTCAATCAAAAAACCCTGTTTGTCAGTCCTTGAGATGGCTGTCGATATATGCCATATAGGGCTTGCGGTAGGGAATGCTGTCAAGATGGTGTTTGTACCATGCAAATTCCTCCTGCAATCCCTGCATGAGCGGAACGGTATCGGGTAGTAACGCCGTCTGTTTTGATACGTCCAACACATATGCGTAATCATAGAAACAAAAATACTCTCTTTGGGGTACAGATTTGTCAACGCTGACAAACTGTACCTTTTTTCCGGCCGCCTGATAGCACATGGCGACCCATTCCCTGACAGTGACGGTATCTTTGTTGCCGCAGTTCAGGATATGCTGTGCAGGGTGCTTTTGGAGAATGCGTTCCATCAGTCTGCATAAATCGGCAACATGGAAAAATTGCAGTTTCATTTCGCCGTTCTGAGGAATGTAAAAATCTCTGTCCTGCATGGCACAGTCAAACACAAAGGCTTCACGGTATAAATTGTCATCAATCCCGTAAAAGTACGGCGGACGGAGGATATACGCATGAGGTACTTTTTGCATCAAATACTGTTCTGCTTTCCACTTGTTACTTCCGTAATCTCCCCAAATGGCATTATAGCCGCCCTTTTGTTCTTCACGGAAGGGCTGGGGATTGGTTTCTGGATAGATGGCACTGGAACTGATAAAAATATAGTCGTCAAACGCAACACCAGAGTCAAGCAAAGAACGGATATGTTCCTCCGTATAGGCAGTAATATCCAGAATGGCATCATAATGCCTGTTTTTCAAGGTATCTCCTAATGCCATTCTGTCACAGCCTATCCAATGGACACCCTCTACCTGTTTTTTGGTGCCGCGGTTGAGAACGGTTACTTCATTGCCTGCTTTGACAAAATATTCTGCCGCAAATTTGCTGACAAAAGTCGTACCGCCTGTGAGTAATAGTTTCATGTTGCCCCCTCCTGTTATCAGAAGCTGTCCTTGTCATAGAGATGCTGGAGGAATGCCGCATAATCGGTACGTTTGTCGGCAGTGAACTGAATGGCATCACGGGGGTGCTGATTGAGTCTGCCTGTCAGCAGGTAGGGAATGTCATAGCCCCAAACGACCCCTTCTTCTTTCAGGCGGGTGATATGCTTTTCAATGAATTTCAGGACAGGTGTAATTTTATATTTCGGGTTTTTCAGGAAGCCTAACAGCAGTTCTGTCGGACAGTTGCCTGCCCCTCGTCCCATACTGCTGACAGTGGAGTCCAGATAGCTGACGCCCATGGTCAGTGTTTCAATGGTGTTGGCAAAGGCAAGCTGTTGGTTATTATGAGCATGGATGCCAATGATTTTATTGTATTTTTCAGCACACTCCAGATATTTGGAGGCCAATCTCCTCATCTGTTCAGGATAGAGCGACCCGTAGCTGTCCACCACATAGATGATATCCACACAGCTCCTGCCAATCAGTTCCAGTGCATCATCCAGATCACTGTCATTAGACTTGGATACTGCCATGATATTGATGGTGGTTTCATAGCCTTTGTTGTGGCAGTACTCCACGATTTCCAGAGCGGCAGGAATCGTATGGATATAGGTTGCCACACGTATCATATCAATGGGACTGTCAGATTTGTTACAGATGTCCCGCTGGAAGTTGGTTCTTCCAACGTCTGCCATGACGGAGATTTTCAGTTTGGTATCATTCTCTCCCACCACGGCACGGATATCCTCATCACTGCAAAATTTCCACTTGCCAAACTTGTCCGCATCAAACAGGTCTTTGTTAGCTTTATAGCCGAACTCCATGTAATCAATGCCTGCCTTGAGGTTGGTCAGGTACAGGTCTTTGACAAATTCCTCGCTGAAAAAGAAATTATTGACCAGCCCGCCGTCACGCAGGGTACAGTCCACTACTTTGATATCCGGTCGGAACGAAACCAGATCTCCCTTTTTTTTCATGCCAATTCCTCCTAAGATTTTATCGCTTTAAAGTGTCAAGTTTATTATACACCCCTATTCGTCAAAATACAAGTACTATTGAAAAAACTCTGAAAGTAACTTTCAGAGTTTTGTATCATGCACCTGACAGGACTTGAACCTGCACTCCTTGCGGAAATGGAACCTAAATCCATCGTGTATGCCAATTTCACCACAGGTGCATTTCAATAACCATATTATAGCATAATGCTTTGCCCGTGGCAAGTATGTTTCAGAAATTTTCATCAAAAAGAGAGCGTATGGCCATCATACGCTCTCCGGTTCAGTTCATGCAGTGTTCCAGCACATAGTTCAGTTCGGCATCGTCCTCTGTTTCAAAAATGGCTCTTGCCAGCTGTTCATCAACAGGAATCTTGGTGTCGAGAGGGATTCTTGCCTTTCTGTCGGCTTTGGTATCAATTTCCACATCGCCGTTTTCATAAAGATGGTCATGGGATGTCCTGCACTCCATACAGCCAAATAATAATCCATACTCATCCATTTTTCCTCACTTCAATTCATTGACCAGCCGTTTGAAGTGCAAGCCCTTTTCGGCAAAGTTCTTGTACATATCAAAGCTGGCACTGGCGGGGGACATAGAAATAATATCGCCTGCCACAGCATTTTCTCTTGCTTTCTGTACGGCTTCCTCCATGCTGCCGACACGGATAATCACAGGATTGCCGTCTTGATAGGCGGGAGCGGCTTTGGTGGCGGCTTCAATTTTGTCTGCCGTGGCACCCAGTAAGATCAGCACCTTGACCTTTTCGGGGACAATGGCACCCATTTCATCATAGGGGATATGCTTATCATAGCCGCCTGCAATTAAAATAATTTTCCTGTCATACAAAGAGAGTGTTCCCTTGACGGTACGTGTGGGAC
>ONUD01000160.1 GCA_900320925.1 uncultured Eubacteriales bacterium | reverse complement strand
TCGGAAAGCTGTTCTTTCAGCAGGGTATGAGAAGCGGCATCCTGTGGTGCCGGGGCATCATCATCGGGGATAAAATCACCAAGATGACTGTCTTCTTCTTCACCGATAGGTGTTTCCAGTGAAACGGGTTCCTGTGCGACACGCATGATTTCCCGCACTTTATCCGTGGGCATATTCAATACTTCGGAAATTTCCTCTGCGGTCGGCTCATGGCCATTTTGGTGGAGGAGCTGGCTGGAAACTTTTTTGACTTTGTTGATTGTTTCGACCATATGCACGGGGATACGAATGGTTCTTGCCTGGTCAGCGATTGCTCTGGTAATCGCCTGACGAATCCACCATGTGGCATAGGTCGAAAACTTGAAGCCTTTGGTGTAGTCAAACTTTTCCACTGCCTTAATCAGACCGAGATTTCCTTCCTGTATCAGGTCAAGAAACTGCATTCCCCGTCCGAGGTAGCGTTTGGCAATGCTGACAACCAGTCGGAGATTGGCTTCGGAAAGACGTTTTTTGGCTGCCACGTCACCATCTGCAATGCGGATTGCCAGTTCCAGTTCTTCATCCGGTGTCAGAAGCGGCACCCTGCCAATCTCTTTCAGATAGATTTTCACGGGATCATCAATGGCAATATTCTCCACGGCAGGCTCTGATTCCAGTTCATCATCGCCCATATCACTCGAAGCGATAGAGGACAGTTCCGCATCATCGAGGATAATATCATCCATGGTTTCCACGATTTCAATCCCGTTGGTTTCCAGTGTATCATAGAACCTTTCCAACTGTTCGGGGTCAATGTCCATTTCACCGATAGCATCCAGGATTTCCTTGTTAGTCAGTTGTCCCTTGCCCTTGCCAAGCTCCATCAGGTCTTTCAGAATCGTTCTTCTGTCAGGCTGCGGTGATGTAATCATACTCAATTCCTCCTGTTATTTCTTTTTTTCCTTCATTTTTTGAAGCTGCTCCATCAAAGTCTGCATATCGCTTTGGGCGACCTGTTCAGGGGTCATACGCTCCCCCTCCTCCTCCAGCACACGAATATATTCATCGGCGGCACGGAACGGATCCGTTTCTCTGGGACGTTTGAAAGCCATCTGATGGATCACGCTGACCTCATCCACGGAAAAATCTCCTGCTATATCGGACAGTTCCGTGCCAAGTCCCTGCTCTGCACGCCGGCAGATGACCTCATAGACTCTGCGGTGGAAGGATGTCAGGAACATTGACGCAGGCAGTTTTTGACAGAGTGACTGTGCCGCATCGGGGTGGGTCATGAGAATAGCCAGCAGTGCCTCTTCCGCATTGGCAGCTCTCAAGCGGTGCTTTTTTTCGGGATTCACCCGTTCCTGTCCGACAAAGGATTGTTGTTTCCATTGCCGCTCACGCTGTTTTTGTACATTCTCGCTGTTTTGACGGGCATATTGCCGTATTTGGGCAAGAATGGCATTTTTGTCGATATTCAGTTCCTCCGACAGCTTGGTAACATAGGCATCTCTTTCGATGGCATTGTCCAGACGAGCAAAGATTTTGGCGGTTTCCGTGAGAAATGCCACTTTCTGGTCAGTTTGTTCCAGATCATACTGCAATTGCAGCTTGGCGATCTGGTATTCAATATCATTGCCGCATTTTTCTATCAGCAGCCGAAAACGAGCGGCACCGTTTTCACCGTGTGCCTTGATAAATTCATCGGGATCCTTGCCGTCGGGGACGGTCAGCACCTTGATTTTGATCCCTGTTTTCCGCAGAATCTCGATGGCTCTGGCAGAGGCATTCTGTCCTGCGTTGTCGGCATCATAGCAGATAATGACCTCCTTGCCGTATTTGGCAATGATATTGGCCTGTTCGATTGTCAGAGATGTGCCGAGTGTCGCAATGGTATTTTCAAAGCCTGCCTGATGGAGGGCAATCACATCCATATAACCCTCTACCAGAATCAATTGCCCGTCAGTGGTTTTATTCTTGGCGAATTGCAGGGCATACAGGTTGCGGCTTTTGTTAAAAGCGGGGGTGTCCGAGGTATTCAGGTACTTTGGCTTGATGTCGGACATGATTCTGCCGCCGAATGCAATGACATTGCCTCTCAAATCCATGATAGGAAACATCACCCTGTCAGAAAAACGGTCATAGGGACTTCCTCTTTGGGATTCATTGGCCAAATTGGCTTGTATCAGTTCCGTATAGCTAAAGCCCTTTTCCTTGAGATAGTTCACCAGTTCAAAGCGGGAGGGCGGAGAATAGCCGAGTCCGAAATGCACAATGGTTTTTTCGGTCAGTCCCCTGTTCCGCAGATAGGCAAGTGCCTTGCTGCCATTGGGGGAGTACAGATATTTATGGTAAAACCTTGCCGCTTCACGGTTGGCTTCATAAATACGGTTCCGCAGTGCTGACAGACCGTCATTCCTGCCGCTTTCCGGCACTTCCAGTCCCTCACGCTGTGCCAGAAAGCGGATGGCGTCAACATAGTCAAGATTTTCGATTCTCCTGACAAACGTGATGGCATCTCCTCCCACACCGCACCCAAAACAGTGAAAGGTATTTCTGTCCTTGGAAACGACAAAGGAGGGTGTTTTTTCATTGTGGAACGGGCAAAGTCCCAGCATATTGCGTCCTGCCCGTTTCAGCGTCACATAGGAGCCGACAAGGCTGACGATATCAATTCTGTTTTTCAGGTCTTGTATAAATTCCTCAGGTATTGACATAGTGTTCCTTTCTTCAGGCTTTGCTGTTCCAAGAATGGGGGACAAACAGAGCATTGAATTTTTCAATGGCATACTGATCCGTCATGCCGGCAATGTAGTCGCACACTGCACGCTCCACGGAAAACTGATGGGCAATAGCTCTGTTCTCCTCCGGCATCCGCTCGGGATGGCGGACAAAATAGTCATATAGTGTACGGACAAACTCAGGTACCTTCTTCTCTTCGGATTTGGCATAGCTGTTGGTATAGACGGTATCAAACATGAATCCATGGAGCTTGTCAAAAGCTGTCTGCACATCGGGGTGCATAGCAAGCTTGTCCTCTGTGGTATGTTCAATGAGGGATGTCACCAGTGTATTGATACGCTGAGCGTGCTTTTGACCGAGGATGTCGGTAATGTCCTTGGGGATGTCGGTCATTTTCAGTACCTCTGCACGGATTGCATCATCAATATCATGGTTCAGATAGGCAATCCTGTCCGCAATCTTCACGATACGTCCTTCCATGGTATCGGCTTCCTGCCCGCGGGTATGACAGAGAATCCCGTTTCTGGTTTCGTATGTAAGATTCAAGCCCCTGCCGTCCTTTTCCAGCACGTCCACGACACGCAGGCTTTGTTCATAAT
>ONUD01000195.1 GCA_900320925.1 uncultured Eubacteriales bacterium | reverse complement strand
GACTGCTATGTGAACCTGCTGGAGTACAAGGCTTACAAATATGTGGGCGGCAAAATCAACGTGGTACCCCTGCCCGACATGGGCGATCGTCTGGAAGGCTTGAGAACAGCCATCTGTGAAGCTGTTGCCGAAACCAGTGATGAGATGTTTGAAAAGTATTTCTCGGGCGAGGAATTTACCCCTGAAGAAATTATCGTCGGTGTCAGCAAGGGTGTGAAAAACGGCTCCATCAGTCCTGTTTTCTGCGGTGATGCCCTGCTGACCTACGGTGTGGAACAGCTTTTGAACGGTCTGGTATGGCTGGCACCGAGTGCCGAGGACAAGTCCGGCGAGCTGGCAATGGATACGGAGGGCAATCCCGTGGAACTGAAAGTCAACGAGGATGCCATGCCTGCCGCTATCGTGTTCAAGACGATTGCCGACCCGTTTGTCGGAAAGCTGTCCTACTTTAAGGTTGTTTCGGGCAAGGTGTCTGCCGATACTCCCCTTGTGAATATGAGAACGGGCAACACGGAACGTATTGCTAAAGTGATGACCATTAAAGGCAAAAAGCTGGAGGAAGCTCCTTATATCGGTGCAGGTGACATCGGTGCCGTGGCAAAGCTGTCGGCTACCAATACAGGCGATACACTGTCGGCACCTGCCAGAAAGGTGATACTGGATACGGTGGAGTATCCTGCTCCCTCGCTGACGATGGCCATCGCTCCCAAAACCAAGGGCGATGAGGAAAAGGTGGCACAGGGTGTCATGAAGCTCTGTGAAGAAGATCCCACCATCGGATTTGAAACCAACCATGAAACACACCAGATGCTCATCAGCGGCATGGGCGAACAGCATTTGGATGTTGTTGTTTCCAAGCTGAAAGCCAAGTATGGTGTCGATGTGGTACTGTCCAAGCCAAAGGTAGCCTATCGTGAAACAATCCGCAAGCCTGTCAAGGTGCAGGGCAGATACAAAAAGCAGACCGGCGGTCATGGACAGTTCGGTGATGTATGGATCGAATTTTCACCCTGTGACAGTGATGATATGATCTTTGAAGAAAAGGTCGTAGGCGGTGCCGTGCCGAAAGGATTCTTCCCTGCCGTTGAAAAGGGTCTGCGTGACAGCATTTCCAAAGGTCCGCTGGCAGGCTTCCCGGTTGTCGGCTTGAAAGCAACGCTTTATGATGGTTCTTACCATCCGGTCGACTCTTCCGAAATGTCCTTCAAGACAGCGGCGGCACTGGCCTATAAAGACGGTATGCCGAAGGCAAGTCCTGTTCTGTTGGAGCCTGTCGGCGTTCTGAAAGCAACGGTGCCGGATGCCAACATGGGCGACATCATGGGCGAGATTACCAAACGCCGTGGACGTGTGCTGGGCATGAATCCCTCGGAGGATCGGATGCAGACCATCGAAGCGGAAGTGCCGCAGGCAGAAATGAGTGATTTTTCCACGTTCATCCGTCAGTGTACACAGGGCAGAGGGTATTTCAGCTTTGTCTTTGAACGCTATGAAGAAGCACCTGCCAATGTATCGCAGAAGGTCATTGAAGAAACAAAAGAATCTTAAAAAGCAAGGACAGACCTGTACGGGTCTGTCCTTTTGATGTATGACGGGCATCGCAATGTTCTGCGGTGAAAGTCCGCCCTACTCGATTTACTTTTTCTTGGAGGCAATCTCTTCCAGGGCAAGACGGATAAAGTCCTCAACCGGCATGGCACCCATATCAGCCTGCTTGCGGGAACGAACGGAAACCGTACCGTTTTCGACTTCCTTGTTGCCGATGACAAGCATATACGGAATCTTTTCCAGCTGTGCTTCACGAATCTTATAGCCGATTTTCTCACTGCGGAGGTCGGTCGTCACTCTGATACCCACAGCGGCAAGCTTGGCTTCTACTTCCTTTGCCTGCTCTGCCAGGTTCTCGCTCAGCGGCAGGACTCTGACCTGTTCGGGACTCAGCCACATCGGCAATGCTCCTGCAAAATGCTCCAGCATATAGGCAAGCGTTCTTTCATAGCAGCCCAGAGAGGTTCTGTGGATGATATACGGCAGTTTCTTCTGTCCGTCCGTATCAATGTAGTACATACCGAATTTTTCTGCTAAAAGCATATCAATTTGTATGGTAACGATGGTATCTTCCTTGCCGAACACGTTTTTGTATTGAATATCCAGCTTCGGACCATAGAAAGCGGCTTCGTCGATACCGACTTCATATTCCAGACCGATATTGTCAAGGATTTTTTTCATGACGCTCTGTGCATGTTCCCACTGCTCGGCAGTACCCTCATATTTGTTGTTGGGGTTTTTGGGATCCCACTGTGAGAAGCGGAACGTGCAGTCCTCCAGCAATCCTACGGTGTCAAGGCAGTACTTTGCCAGTTCCAGACAGCCCTTAAACTCCTCCTCCAACTGGTCGGGACGCAGAATATAATGTCCCTCGGAGATGGTGAACTGCCTGACACGAATCAGACCGTGCATTTCCCCCGATGCTTCATTACGGAACAGCGTGGAAGTTTCTGTCAACCTCATGGGCAGTTCTCTGTAAGAACGCTGCTTGTTCAGGTAGACCTGGTACTGGAACGGGCAGGTCATCGGACGCAGGGCAAAACATTCCTTTGTTTCGTCATTCGGATCGCCCAGTACAAACATACCGTCAAGATAGTGATCCCAGTGGCCTGAAATTTTATACAGTTCCCGTTTGGCAAACAGCGGTGTTTTGGTCAGCTGACAGCCACGTGCCTGTTCGGTGTCCTCGACCCATCTTTGCAGGAGCTGAATGACCCTTGCCCCTTTCGGCATCAGTACGGGCAAGCCTTGACCAACATAATCCACCGTTGTAAAATACTCTAACTCACGGCCGATTTTGTTATGGTCACGGAGCTTGGCTTCCTCCAGCATTTTGAGATGTTCTTCCAGCATGGATGCTTTTGGGAAAGATACACCATACACTCTGCAAAGCTGGTGGTTTTTGGAGTCGCCCCGCCAGTAAGCACCCGTGCAGGCAGTCAGCTTGATGGCCTTGATGTTGGCAACCGTCATCAGGTAGGGACCTGCACAGAGGTCGGTAAATTCACCCTGTCGGTAGAAGCTGATAGGCTCACCCTTGTCGGAATGCTCACGGCAAAGCTCTACCTTGTACGGCTCCTGCATTTCCTCCAGCAGTTTCACTGCTTCATCCGGTTGCAAAAAGAATCTTTCAACGGCAAGACCCTCTTTGACGATTTTTTTCATCTCAGCCGTAATTTTTTCGAGATCATCGGGCGAAAACGGTTTTTCCACGTCAAAGTCATAGTAAAAGCCGCTGTCAATGGCAGGGCCGATGGCAAATTTGGCATTCGGGAACAGTCTTTTGACAGCCTGTGCCAACACATGAGAAGTCGTGTGCCAAAAGGCACTTTTTCCCTCTTTGCTGTCAAAGGTGAGGATTTCCACCTTGCAGTCCTTGTGAAGCTCTGTCCGCAGGTCGCACACTTGGCCGTCCACACGGGCAGCACACGCTGACTTATACAGTCCCGCACCAAGACCCTTGGCAACGTCTGCCACACTGGCACCCTCTTCCACTTCCTTGATGATGCCGTCTTTCAATTCCACTTTGATCATTGTTATCAACCTCCTTAATAATAAAAAAAGCCATGCCCTCAGCAAAGGGGCATGACGAAATAGCCACACGGTTCCACCCTGTTTCAACGGTACGAAAGTACCGTCACTCATTGACGCCCGTAACGCAGGCTCTGCGGTGCAATTCCTCACTGCACGGCTCCAAGGCGGTACACGACCCTCTCATACATCAGACAGCTTCCAGCCGATGACTGTCTTTCTCTGGCTGTACGGTTTTGGTGGGAGTGTTCCTTTTCAATGCCGTTATCCATATCATAGCATGAAACAAAATTTTTGTCAATGCTTTTATTCGGGCAATTTTGGGTAAAAACTATATTGAAACGAAGTCCGATTCATTGTATAATGGAACAATATCCGAAAGAAAGGAATGAATGCGATTGCGTTATACAAGGACATATTTCCGACAAACCGATAAATGGCTGTGGCTGCTGGTACTCACCGCTTCCGTCATTGGCTGCTGCCTGATTGCCAGCCAGCAAAGACGGGACAGCGTGGATTTCCTGAAAACACAAATCATTGCAGTAGCTCTCGGCTTTGCAGCGGCGGCAGTTATCTCTCTGGTGGACTATAACCGCATTGCAAGATACTGGTATCTCATCGGCGGTGCGGCACTGCTGCTGACCATTGCCGTCTTTTTTATCGGCATACAGGTCAGCGGTACGGATGATACAGGCTGGATACATCTGCCGTGGGGCGGTACATTCCAGCCCTCCGAGTTGACAAAGGTATGCTTTATTCTGACCTTTTCCAAGCACCTTGCGATTCTTTCCGAGAAGGATCAGCTCCACCGTTTTTGGGGGGTTATGACTTTGATGCTTCATGCAGCAGTTCCTATTGTACTGATACACTTACAAGGAGATGACGGTGCTGTACTGATATTTGCCCTGATGTTTCTGGTTATGACCTTTGCGGCGGGAGTACAGATACGGTATTTTGTTCTGCTGATAGCGGCGGGGGGGTGTATACTGCCGTTTGTGTGGACGAGCGTACTCAACAGTGAGCAGAAGAACCGCCTTGCGGCACTGTTTAGCACCGATGACACCATAGCACAGACCTACGGCTGGCAGCAGTACCAGGGAAAGATTTCTGTTGCATCGGGCGGTATCTTTGGCAAGGGACTGTTTCAAGGTCCCAGAGTAGCAAGTGAGATGGTGCCTTATCAGGAAAATGACTTCATCTTCACCGTGGCAGGAGAAGAATTGGGATTAGTGGGCTGTGCCGTCATTGTACTGCTGTTTGCGGCAATGTTGTTCCGATTGCTGAAAGATGCTTCACGGGCGGGCAACGCTTTAGGAAAAAATCTCTGTATCGGCTTTTTTTCGCTGATTGCCGTGCAGGTCATGGTCAACCTCGGCATGGTGTTGGGCATTCTCCCTGTAGTGGGAATCACCCTGCCGTTTTTCAGTTCGGGAGGAACCTCAGCAGTGTGCCTGTATCTTGGCGTAGGGCTTGTGCAGAGTGTGGTCATGCATCCCGATGGAGAGCCGTATGTACCTGTACGAATCCGAAACCGTGCTTTTGCCCATTAATATCGTCACGATAGCCAAAAACAGCCGGATGGTATTCATCCGGCTGTTTGATTTACTGCCCGTTACACTTTTCGCAGCACCCGTTGCAGCCACTACAGCCGCATGGATTCCTGCCTTTCTTTTTCTGCCGTACCAGATAGAGGATATCTAAAATCAAGATGACTGCCACAACCGCAACAATCACTAGTGTTGCAGCATTTTCAGCAAGGAATGAAAGCATAGGATTACGCTCCTTTCTGAACCGGTTTGACCTTTGGGGCGGGACGGAACAGCATATAGCACAGGAATCCCAGTACTGCCAGTGCAAAAATCAGACCGATGATATTGACACTGCCTGCAAACAAACTGCCGATCTGGAAGATCATGAGCGACACGGCATAGGCAAATACACACTGGTAGCCGATAGCGAACCATGTCCACTTGGGGTTGTTCATCTCTCTGCGGATCGCACCGATGGCGGCGAAGCAGGGGGCACACAGCAGATTGAACGCAAGGAAAGAATAACCTGCCAATTGGCTCAGACCTTCAAAATCCAGCACACCGAACACACCAACCACTTCCTCTTTTGCCACCAGTCCCATGATGGTAGCAACGGTTGCGGTAGAATTGCCGAAACCAAGCGGTGCAAAGAGCCAGCAAATGGAATTGCCGATGGCGGTGAGGATACTAATCCCATCATCACCAAACTCGGAGTAATAACCGAATGTACCGTTGTTCCAGCCCAGCGAATTGAGCAGCCAGATCAGGACAGAGGAAAGCAAAATGATCGTGCCGGCTTTTTTGATAAACGACCAGCCACGCTCCCAAACGGAACGCAGTACATTGCCGACTGTCGGCAGATGATAGGCAGGAAGCTCCATGACAAACGGAGCAGGATCTCCCATAAACGGTTTTGTTTTTTTCAGTATGACGCCTGAAACAATGATGGCGGCAACGCCAAGGAAATAGGCACTCGGTGCCACCCACCATGCTCCTCCGAACAGAGCCGCTGTGAGCAGGGCAATGATTGGCAGCTTTGCCCCACAGGGAATAAAGGTGGTTGTCATGATCGTCATGCGGCGGTCACGCTGGCTTTCGATGGTTCTGGAAGCCATGATACCGGGGATGCCGCAGCCTGAACCAACGAGCATCGGAATGAATGACTTGCCGGAAAGTCCGAAACGCCTGAATACACGGTCAAGCACGAAGGCGATTCTTGCCATATAGCCGCAGGACTCCAGAATGGCAAGGAATAAAAACAGCAGAAACATCTGCGGCACGAATCCCAGAACGGCACCGACACCGCCGATGATACCGTCAAACACAAGACCATGCAGCCATTTGGGAACAGTTTTAAACAGCGGTTCCAGCAGTGCCGGGATACCGGGAATCCATACACCGTAATCGGCATTGTCGGGCAGTCCCTTTGCCTCTTCATCGGTTGCTTCATCATAGATGTCTGTAAAGGTATATGTCAGTTCTTTGCCCTCATAATAATCTGCGACAGAATCGGCATACGTCCCGTAGGCTTCGTCAAAATCACCGAAGCTTCCGTCCTCTATGGCATCGTAAATCTCAGACGCCCCAAGCACATCCGCATCCACAGCCGTTTTGATTTCCGCTTTGAAGGTATCCGTCCAGATTGTCTTTTCGGCATACTCATCCATGGCAGCGTCATAATCTCCTCGTCCGATACCGAACAGGTACCAGCCGTCCCCGAATACACCATCGTTTGCCCAGTCAGTCACAATCGTACCCAGTGAGTCGCCCCACGGCATCGGTACAGGCATCATGACAAAGGCATAAATCAAAAACATCACAGCCGCAAAAATCGGCAGTGCCAGAATACGGTTTGTCACCACTCTGTCAATCTTGTCCGATATGGTCAGACCGCCCTCTTGTTTTTTCTTATAGCACTTTTTCAGGATGGCGGTGATATAATCGTAGCGGTCATTGGTAATGATACTTTCGGCATCATCATCCAGTTCCTTTTCGGCAGCGGCAATATCTTTTTCCATGTGTTGGAGCTTTTCACTGTCGATTTTCAGCTTTTCGATGATTTTTTCATCACGCTCGAAAATTTTGATGGCATACCATCTTTGCTGCTGTTCGGGCATCTCATGCAGGACAGCTTCCTCAATATGGGCAATCGCGTGTTCTACGGGACCCGAAAAAGAGTGCTGAGGGATGGTTTTTTCTCCCTCCGCTGCGGCAACAGCGACTTTGGCAGCTTCTGTCACCCCATCGCCTTTCAGTGCCGAAATGGGAACAATCTGACAGCCCAGTGCCTTGGAAAGCTGGTCGATTTTAATGGTATCGCCGTTTTTGCGAACAATATCGATCATATTCAGGGCAATCACCACAGGGATTCCCAATTCCACCAACTGTGTTGTCAGATAGAGATTGCGTTCCAGATTGCTGCCGTCAACGATATTCAGGATAACATCCGGCTTTTCGTCAATCAGATAGTTTCTTGCCACAATTTCCTCGGGGGTATAAGGTGAAAGGGAATAGATACCCGGCAAATCGGTGATGGTGACATCATGGTTTTGTTTCAGTTTTCCCTCTTTTTTTTCAACGGTCACGCCCGGCCAGTTGCCGACAAACTGATTGGCACCCGTCAGTGCATTAAATAAGGTTGTCTTGCCGCAGTTCGGGTTGCCGGCAAGAGCAATTTTGATTCCCATTGCTTCCACCTTCCCTTTACTGTATCTCAATCATTTCAGCGTCAGCTTTTCTGAGTGAAAGCTCATAGCCCCTGACGGTGATTTCCACAGGGTCGCCCAGAGGAGCCAGCTTGCGGATATAGATCTTGACATTGCGTGTAATGCCCATATCCATAATTCTGCGTTTGACGGCACCCTCTCCGTGGAGTCTGACGACCGTGACAGTTTCCCCTACGCCTGCATCTTTCAGTGTTTTCATACAGAATTCCTCTTTCTTTCAGACCATAATTTTTTTTGCCATTTCATTGCTGATGGCAACTCTCGACTGTTTGATGTTTACGATGACATTGCCCGCAAAAGCATTGATAATGCTGACATCGCTTCCCGCAACAAACCCCATTGCTTCGAGATGTTTTTTTACTTCCGGAGAACCGCCGATCTTTTTGATCACCATATTTTCTCCGATATTGGCAAATGTTAGCGGTATCATATTTCCCCTCCTTTAAACGTTCGTCAGAGTTATCTAATTAAGGCACTCTAACATACCTAAGTTTAACATCTTTAACCTATCTTGTCAAGAGTTTTTCAAAATAAAAATTGATTTACCCATTTACCTATGGTATAATAGAGGAAAGGAGCGTGAAAATATGATTTCTACAAAAGGACGTTATGCACTGCGGGTCATGATTGATTTGGCACGGCAGAACAGTGAGGGATATATCCCACTCAAAGAAATCGCCGAGCGGCAGAAAATTTCCAAAAAATACCTTGAAATTATCGTCAAGGAGCTGGTCAGTGCCAAGCTGCTGAAAGGATTGAGCGGCAAAGGCGGCGGTTATCGGCTTTCAAGACAGCCGGAGGAATATACTGTCGGAGAAATTTTAGAGGTAACAGAGGGAACCTTGTCGATTGTTGCCTGCCTTGTCAACGGTGCAGAGGCTTGTCCGCGGGCAGAGGACTGTGATACCCTGCCCATGTGGTCGGAACTGAACCAAATCATCCATGACTATTTTTACAGCAAAAAGCTGGTGGATTTGCTGTAAAAAAACCCCCGTCCTATTTCAGACGGGGGTTTTGCATTATTGGACATTCACTGTGAAAGAGACTTCTTCCACATTGCCTTTGCTGTCCTTGACCTTGACGCAGATGTCATAAGGCACTTTCTTTTTGGGGGTAACGGTAATGGTGCTGTTGGTATCGTAGAGCTGTGCATTCGTCCACTTGGTATCGCTGGAACGCTTGTACTGTACGGCATACTTGTAAGGAGCCTTGCCGCCTGTAGCGGAAGCATTGACCGTGACACTCTGACCGAGTGTTACAGTATCGGCGGAGAGGGTGGAGGTATTGGTCAAAAGGGCATCGGTCACGGCAATCTCAAAGATTTTTTCTTCGATTGTACCCTTTTTATCCTTGACCTTGACACAAATCTGATAGGCAGTTTTCTTTTTCGGGGTCACAGTCACGGTATCATTGGAACCGAATGCCTGAGCCGTTGTCCACTTGGTATCATTGACTTTCTTGTAGTAAACGGCGTAGGTGTACGGAGAGGTACCGCCCGTTGCCGAAGCCGTCACGGTGACATTCTGACCGAGGGGAACGGTCTGTGTATCAACGGTGGAGGTATTTTGCAGACGGGGAGGATTCACCTTGACATCAAAGATTTTTTCTGCAATGTTGTTCTGTTCATCTTTGACAGTGACACGAATCTGATAGGTAGTAGCCTTTTTGGGTTCAACGTCAATATAGCGGTTGGTGTCATAGTTCTGAACGGTTGTCCATTTGGTATCGGTTGATTTCTTATAGTGGACAGCGTATTGATACGCTCCTGCACCGCCCTGTGCATTGGCAGTGACACTCAGAATCTCACCAAGATACAGTTCGGAATCGGATATTGTGGAAGTATTTTGCAGTCCGTCAGCAAGCTTTCTGTCGGTATAGGTTGTCCCCTCAAAGGTCACGCTTGCTACATAGTAAGTCTGACCGTCCTCTACCACAGTGGTCACTTCGTCAGCAAACAGACCGGCAAAGAAATCCTGTTCGGTACAAGTAAAGCTGACATAAGCATTATCGCCGTCCCATGTCCATGCTACGTCAAGGTTATGACCGGTGGCGGGCAGAATTACCTCTTCGGGAGATACTTCGATGTAGGTATCCTCG